>NZ_QKLC01000007.1:0-192290 GCF_003224385.1 Curtobacterium sp. MCPF17_003
AGATGTGTATAAGAGACAGATGCACCACCCACCAACCGCGTACGCCGTCCCGTTCGCCGTCGACCGATCGCACGCACCGCGTCGGTACGACCTCGTCAACACCGGCCCCGAGCCGGTCGACGGGCTCTCCCTCACCCACCTGGGCAACGGCTACTGCCCGCCGCTCGCGGTGCGCCGCCTCGACCCGGGTCGATCGTTGTCCCTGGCGGTCTTCGGCGCCGACCCCGAGGACACGGGGGTCGTCATCGTCCGGTGGCGTCGACCCGACCGGTCCGAGTACCTCTGGCGGATGTCACTCGTCGGGCCGGGGATGCAGCCGTGACGCCGCACCGGCCTCCGGCACGGAGCACCCGGGGTGACGATCGACCGTCAGCGCCCGTCGCGTTCGGCGGCGACGGTCCGCCACCGCTCCAGCAGCCACTCCACGGCCGCGTGGAACCGCTCCGTGGCGGCGCCCGGCGTCGTGTCGCCGAAGTACCGGGCGACCCAGTGCTGCAGGCGCGCGAGCTCCTCGGCGTCGCTCGCGGCCGCGTCGACACGGGCCAGCACCGACGGGGCGTCGGCCGCGGTCAGCCAGTTCGCGGCGCTCAGGTAGCCCCGCTCGTCGACGTCGGCCTCGGGCGACACCGGCCGCGTGACGATGAGCGGCTTGCCCACCGCCAGCCGGTCGTAGATCATCGCGCTGATGTCGGTGATCGCCACGTCCGCGTCCGCCAGCTGCCAGCCGAGGTCACCGCCGTCGTCGTACAGGTGGTGCGCGGCCGGGTCGGCGGCGTTGGCCGTGCTGATCGCCGCGACGATCCGCTCGTGCGCCGCGCGGTAGGCGGGGTCGAGCACACCGCTGCGCGGGTGAGGGCGGTACACCAGACGGTGGCGGGGCGATGCGAGCACCTGCTCGGCGATGACCGTGCCGTGCGACGCGATCGACCCGTACGCCGCGGCACCGCGGTCGCCCTCCCACGTCGGGGCGTAGAGCACGACGGTCCGGTCGTCGTCGGGGTACGGGGCCGCTCCGGCGAAGTGGTCGGCCTGCGGGCGTCCGATCGCGATGGTCCGGACGTCCAGGTCGTAGTCCCACAGCGCCTCGGCCAGACGGTCACGTGCGGCGTCCCCCGCGATCAGGGCGTAGTCGTACGCCTTGAACTGGTTCGTCGTCATGTACATCTTGTCGCTCTCGCCGTGGTTGACGAAGACGTGCCACATCCGCCCGTACCGCATCATCTGGAAGTTGCGGGCGTTCTGGTTGACGTACAGCACCACCTTCGGCGCCTGTGTGTCGACGAAGTGTTCGAGGTCGACCACCTGCCGGGCGTAGACCGCGGGCACGGGCGACTCGTCGAGCAGGGTCAGCATGGTGCCCGGGCTCCGCGAGATGATCGCCACCGGGTGCGTCTTCGCGAGTTCGGCCAGCGGCGCGTACCACTGGCGCACCTGGTACATGTTGACCGGACCGTCGGCGAAGTACACGGCGATCTCGACCGAACCGGGCGCCGGCTTCGGCGCGGACGGCAGTCGCTGTGCGAGCTGCCGTCGGCTCCGGCGGGACGTCAGGAGTCGGTCGACGAGCCGCAGCGCGGTTCGCAGGTCGCTGATGATCGACATGGTCCTTCTCCGGGTCTGCTCTGGTGGGACGAGGCGTGCGGGTCAGACGACCGGCGGCCGCCCTGCGATGGTCATCCGTGCGACTGTGAGCCAGCCCATCGGGCGGACCGGACCGCAGTCGGTCGTCCATCCTTCACGGATCCCACCGAACCAGGTGGCCAGTCGGCGGGGGTGACGCCACCAACGCGCGATCTGGATCGCGGCCCACGACCCCACGTACACCGGGCGCAGCACCGGGGGCAGGTTGCGCCGAGCCAGCCACACCCGGTTCCGGGCGTTCAACCGGTAGTACTCGGTGTGCCGCGCCGGGTCGATCGCGGGGTGGTGCGCGACGAGGTCGCCGGCGTACCAGGTCCGACGGCCGGCGTCCCACACGCGCCAGGCGAGCTCGATGCCCTCGTGGGCGTAGAAGTACTCGGCCCCCCAGCCGCCGACGGCCCGGTAGACGTCCATCGGCAGCACGACGGCGCCTTCCCAGACCGAGAAGACCGGCGACGAGTGGTCCGGCTCGCCCTTCCGGATCCGCGGCACCCATCGGCGGGGGTTCGCGGCACCCGTGGGGTCGACGACCCGGGGCTGCACGAGGCCGAGCGACGGATCGTGCTCGAACATCGCGATCGCGTCGCGCAGGAACGTCGGCGACGGCACCGACGCATCATCGTCGAGGAAGAACACGTAGTCGCCGTCGACGACCTCGGCCCCGGCGTTCCGACCGGCCGGGATCCCGATGTTCTCGGGCAGGGCCAGGGCTCGCACGCCGTCCGGCAGGCCCGTGGGTTCCCAGCCGTTGCCGACGCAGGCGACGTCGAGCTCGACGTCCTGCTGGGCGAGCACGCTGTCCAGACCGCGGCGCAGGTCGTCCGGCCGGGTGCCCTGCGACAGGCTCACCACGGCGACGCGTGGTCGTCCGTGGTGCACCACCGCGTGACGGCGCAGGGTTCCGGGCACGGTCGTGTCGTCGGTCACGCCTTGACTCGCTTCGAGGCGATGATCGCCAGGAAGTGCCCGATCGTCGCGAGCACGGCGAGCGGCAACAGCGCACCGACCAGGATCCGGCTGGCGAGCGGGTCGCCGATCACCAGGGCGAGCAGGGCGAAGACGAACGCGAGCATGCTCAGCTCGACCGAGTGGTACAGGCGGTGGAACGGCAGGAACCGTGCCACGCGGCGGAGCGAGGCGAGCTTCCGACCGGACGGGGCGGTGGAGGCATCCCGCCGGTCGACCAGCTTGTCGAGCCCGGCGTTCGCGCGGGCCACGTGCACCATGTCGTTCAGGGCCTTGTTCAGCACGATGACCAGGCCGAGCGCGCACCCGATCGTGGTCCACATCCAGTCGGCGCCGTGGATCGGCCAGGTGGCTGCGCGGACGCCGAGCGCGACCGGGATCAGCCCCTCGGTCGTGTAGTGCCCCACCTTGTCCAGGAACACCCCGGCGGGCGACTTGGTGCCGCGCCACCGGGCGACCTCGCCGTCGGAGCAGTCGACGAGCATCTGCAGCTGGCCGAGGACCAGCGCCAGCGCGGCGCCCCAGATGCCGGGGATGAGCAGGGCGGCGGCGACGCTCCAGCCGACCAGGATCATCAGGCCGGTGACCTGGTTCGCGCTGACGCGGGTCTTCAGGAGCACCCACGTCAGGTACGGCGAGACGTCGCGCAGGTACAGCGAGGCCGTCCAGTGCTCGGCGTTGGCGCGCGCACGGACCTCGTCCGGCTGGGCGACGGCCCGGAGTTCGGCGATCGAGGTCGGCCGTGCGGATCCGCGGCCGGTCGTGGGGTGGTCGGTCATTCGGTCACCGTCCCGTGTGGGTGGTCAGCTCGGACGTGCGGGTCAGGAACCCGATGATGAACCCGAGCCCCCAGCCCACGTGGATGCAGGGCAGCACGACGAGCAGCCAGAGGAGCGTCGGCAGCCCGGAGCGGCGCGCCACTGCGATCGACCCCAGGACGACGAAGAGCAGGTAGACGACGGGCACCACGAACCCGAGCAGCGCCCAGGCGAGCGGGGTGCCGAGCGCGGCGCCGACGATGCCGACGAGTCCGGCGACGATGCCCAGCGCCATCGCCGCGACCATCGCTGGCGGCACGAAGTAGCGCAGGCCGTTGTTCGCCGGGAACCGACGCGCGAGCTCACCGCGCCAGAGCCCGGTGGCGACGAACTGCCGCACCAGGCGCTTCAGGCTCGGTCGCGGGCGGTAGGTGACGACGAGTTCCGGCGTGAACCAGACGGTCCCACCGGTCTGGCGCAGCCGCCGGTTGAGTTCCCAGTCCTGGCCGCGCTTGATGCCCTCGTCGAAGAGTCCGACGTCGAACAGCCGCTCGCGTCGGAACACGCCGAGGTAGGCGGTCTCGGCCGGGCCGGCGGTGCCGCCCACGTGGTGCGGCGTGCCGCCGAGGCCGACACGGCTGCCGTAGGCCAGGGCAACGGCACGCTCGAAGGGGGTCCGGCCCTCGGCGCGCATGATGCCGCCGACGTTGTCCGCCCCGGATTCCAGGAGCGTGCGCACCGCGATGCGCGTGTAGTCGGTGGGCAGGACCGAGTGCGCGTCGACGCGGATGACGACGGGGTGCACGGACGCACGGATCGCGACGTTCAGCCCGGCGGGCGTCGAGCCGACGGGGTTGTCGATCGCGCGGATCCGGGGGTCGGCAGCGCTCATCTCGGCGACGAGTTCGTTCGTGCCGTCGATCGACGGCCCGAGCGCGAGGATGACCTCGAACGGGCCCGTGTAGTCCTGGTCGAGCAGACTGCCGACGGCGGCCCGGACCTCGGTGACCTCGTTCAGCACGGGCATCACGTACGAGACGCCCGGCAGGGGCTGTCCGTCTGACTGCATGCGTACCTCGGGGTGCTGGCTGGCGGCACGGGACGCACCGGGGCGGTGCCGCCCCGCAGAGCGACCATGAGCCTATCAAGAGGCCGAACCGCCCACCTGCGACGGCGCGGGACGCGCCCCCGGGACGGACTGGAGGCCCGGCGCACGTCGTGCCCCGGGCCTCCTGTCCGTCCTGTGGTGGCGTCAGCCCTTGCTGTCGTACGTTCCGAGCTTCACGTCGGCCTGACGGGTCTGGCCGTCGCGCAGGTAGCTGATCGTCGTGGACGCGCCGCCCGCGAAGTAGCGCACCTGCGCGGTGAGGTCGGTGGCGTCGGAGACCGTCGCCGAACCGATCTTCGTGACGACGTCACCCTTCTGCAGACCGGCCTTCGCCGCGGCTCCGCCGGACGAGACCGACTTGATGAGCGCGCCCATCTGGGTGGCGTTGGCGTCCTCGGAGGCATCGCCGACGGTCGCGCCGAGCAGCCCGTGCGTGGCCGACCCCTTCTCCTTGATCTCGTTCGCGACCCGCTTCACCAGGTTCGACGGGATCGAGAAGCCGACGCCGATGCTGCCGGCGGCCGACTCGGACGACGAGGAGCTGCCGGCGGACGCGATCGCCACGTTGATGCCGATGAGCTTGCCGTCGGAGTCGAGCAGCGCACCGCCGGAGTTGCCGGGGTTGATCGATGCGTCGGTCTGGATGACCGGGAGCGACACGGTGGTGTTCGCGGACGAGCTGCTGCCGTTGTCCCCGTTGCCCCAGAAGTCGAAGGGACCCGAGCCGCCGTTGCCGCCCTCGTTCGAGTCGCCACCCTCGCTGGGGGCGCTCGAGGTGACCTGGATGCTGCGGTTCAGGGTCGAGACGATGCCGTCGGTGACGGTGTTCGACAGGCCCAGCGGCGCACCGATCGCTACCGCGGTGTCCCCGACGTTGAGCTTGGACGAGTCCGCGAACTCCATCGGCTTGAGGTCGGTCGCATCGATCTTGATGACCGCGAGGTCGACCGTCGGGTCGGTGCCGATGAGCTTGCCCGCGTAGATCTTGCCGTTCGAGGTCGTCACCGTGATCCGGCCGTTCGAGCTGTCGCCGTCGAGGGTGACCACGTGGGTGTTCGTGACGATGTAGCCGTCCTTGCTCATCACGACACCGGAACCGGTGCCGGCCTCGTTGCTCGCCGACACGTTGATGGTGACGACGGACGGGGTCGCCTGTGCCGCGACCGCGGTGACGACGGTGGCGGAGTCGTAGTCGTTGACGGTCAGGTTGCCGCCCTGCGACGAACCTGAGGACACCACGCTGCCACCGTCGTTCGCCGCCGACGATGCGAGCCATCCAGCACCGCCACCCACGAGCCCGGCCACGACGAGACCGGCGATGATCGGCAGGAGCAGCCTGTTGCGGCCCGAGCGCTCCTTGGTCGTCGTGGTCGCCGCGGCACCCGAGGCGTCGTCGCTGAAGTAGTGCCCGTTGCGCTGGTTCGCGCCGTCGACGTCGCCGAAGGCGCTCGTGGCGGACTGCGGGGCCTGCGCGGATGCGTTCGCGTACTCGGAGGACGAGCTCGGAGCGGACGAGGACGTCGGCTGGGCGTACTCGCCGTAGCGGGGGCGTTCGGCGCCCGGCTGGCCGTACTGGGACTGCTGGCCGTACGGGTTCTGGGACTGCTGGCCGTACGGGTTCTGGGCCTGCGGCGCCTGCTGGCCGTACTGCGACTGCTGGCCGTACGGGTTCTGGCTCGGCTGGGACTGCTGGCCGTACGGGTTCTGGCTCGGCTGGGACTGCTGGCCGTACGGGTTGTGGCTCTGCTGGGACTGCTGGCCGGACGGGTTCTGCGCCTGCGGCGCCTGCTGGCCGTACGGCGACGTCTGCTGGCCGTAGCCGCCCTGCTGCACGCCCGAGGACTCGCCGGAGACGGCGGGGTACGGCGCGGTGTAGCGGTCGGTCGGGTGGTCCGTCGACGACGGGATCACATCCGTGTGGTCCGGGGTCGTCTCGTCGTTCTGGTTCGGGCGAGGGGTCTCGTCCGGCTGGTCGGAGTCGTTCGGCATCGACGTGTTCCCTCTCGTGGCCGCTGCTGCGGCGTCCTCACTGGCGGCAGGCGGAGCCGCATCGTCCGGACGGCGGTCGTCGCCCTGCCCGTCGGGCGTGGTGTCGGTCATGCTGGACGTGCTCCTTTCAAGCTCGTGCAGTCTGTCGCAAGCACCTGAGCGGTCCTTCTGGCGAGGCTGCGAGCCACCCCTGGCGATCTTATGCGTGCGCTGTACACGGCGACCCGGCCCGCCGCGGGACGGACAGCTAGGTTGGGGTCCGTTCAGCGCGACACCTCGTCGCCCGCACGGGAGGGAACCACATGCGCCAGGCAGGACCGTGGCTGCGAGCCGCCGACGGAGCGATGCTGCTCGGAGCCGACGGGGTCCCCGCACCGACGGTGTTCGCCGAGATGAGCGCCCTCGCCGCCAGCACCGGCGCGGTCAACCTGGGGCAGGGGTTCCCCGACGAGGACGGGCCGGCCGAGGTGCTCGAGGCCGCCGTGCAGGCGATCCGCGACGGCGTGAACCAGTACCCGCCGGGCCGCGGCACCCCCGACCTGCGGGCGGCGATCGCCGAGCACCAGCAACGGTGGTACGGGCTCGACGTCGACCCCGACCGCGAGGTCCTCGTCACCGCCGGCGCCACCGAGGGGTTGGCCGCGACGATCCTCGCGCTGGTCGAACCCGGCGACGAGGTGATCACCTTCGAGCCGTTCTACGACGCCTACGGGGCGCTCATCCGGCTGGCCGGCGGCGTGCACGTCACGGTCCCGCTCACCGCGCCCGACTTCCTGCCCGACGAGCGAACGCTCCGTGCCGCCTTCACCGACCGAACCCGCGCCGTGCTCGTGAACACCCCGCACAACCCGACGGGCCGGGTCCTGCCCACCGAGGTCCTGCAGGCGATCGTCGACCTGGCCACCGAGCGCGACGCGGTGATCATCACGGACGAGGTCTACGAGCACCTGACGTTCGACGTCCCGCACACGCCCATCGCGACCCTGCCGGGTGCCGCGGAGCGGACGGTGTCGGTGTCGAGCGCCGGCAAGACCTTCAACACTACCGGGTGGAAGGTCGGCTGGCTCACCGCTCCCCCGGCGCTCGTCGACGCGATCACGACGGTCAAGCAGTACCTGACGTTCGTGAACGGCGCGCCCTTCCAACCGGCCGTCGCCGTGGGACTCCGCCTGCCCGACGCGGTGTTCACCGGCATCGCCGCCGACCTGCGCGCGAAGCACGAGCTGCTCGCGAACGGACTGACGGCAGCGGGCTTCGACGTGATGCGACCCGACGGCGGGTACTTCGTGCTCGCCGACGCCGCGCCGCTCGGGTACGACGACGCCCGCGCGTTCTGCCTCGAACTCCCGGCGCTGGCCGGAGTTGCCGGCGTGCCCGTCTCGGCGTTCGTCCGACCGGACCGTGTCGCCGGCTACCGGTCCCTGGTGCGCTTCGCGTTCTGCAAGCGCCGGAGTGTCCTGGAGGACGCCGCCGCGCGCCTGGCGACCCTCGGAGCGCGTCCCCGCGCCTGAGACGCGACCGCATCGGGGACGCGACGGACGCGTCAGCGCTGCCCCGGGCCTCCAGGCGGGGTGCGCAGTGCGACGTCGTACCGCCGCAACGACAACGACGGGTTCACCCGACGGACGGCGTCCGTGACGGTGGTGTCGATCGTGGCTGTGAGCGTGCCCGGCGAGGCACCCGCCGAGGCGACCGCGACGCCGGACGGGTCGAGGACGACCGAGCCGCCGATCCCGACGGGCGGCGTCTGGCCGACCCCGACGACCCAGACGGTGTTCTCGATCGCGCGGGCGGTGAGGAGCGTGCGCCAGTGGTGCTCCTTGCCGGGCCCGCGCACCCACTCCGCGGGGAGGACGACGACGTCGGCCGCGCCGGTCTCAGGAGCGGCGAGGCGCCGGGTGACCTCGGGGAAGCGCAGGTCGTAGCAGGTCTCGAGCCCGATGCGGACTCCGCCGAGCTCGAAGACCGGCAGCTGCTCCGGGTCGCCGGACTCGATGCGGTCCGACTCCCGCGAGCCGAAGGCGTCGTAGAGGTGGACCTTCCGGTACGTCGCCGCCACGTCGCCCGACGGGAGCACTGCGACCAGGGTGTTCCGGAAGCGCTCCGGCGTGTCCGCCGACTCGGCGACCCCGACGACCAGGGCGATGCCGGACACGCGGGCGACGTCGCGGAGGCCCGAGACGAACGGACCGTCCAGGGGCTGCGCCGCGGCGACGAACCGATCGTCGATGTCGGCGGTGAAGTACGAGGTGTACTCCGGCGTGACGAGGAGGTCCGCGCCCCGGGCCGCCGCGTCGACGGCGGCGGTGCGCACGGTGTCGAGGTTGGCGACGGGGTCGTCCACGGGGGCGAACTGCGCCGCCGCGATCGTGAGGGTGGCCATGCGGTGAGCGTACCCGGGGGTCCGCGGCGGGCGGGCCTGCGTTCGGTCGTCCTGCGGACGGTCGTCCTGCGACCGGCCGTCCTGCGACCGGACGTCCTGCGACCGGACGTCCTGCGACCGGACGTCCTGCGACCGGGGACACGAAGAAGGCCCCGGTCCTGATGGACCGGGGCCTTCATGTGACGCTTGGTTGCGGGGGCAGGATTTGAACCTACGACCTCTGGGTTATGAGCCCAGCGAGCTACCGAACTGCTCCACCCCGCGGCACGTTTAGAAGCCTACACGGGGCCGTGGCGGGACACAAATCGAGTGCCCCACCACGGTGTGTCAGTTGCCGTTCTCGGCTGCCGTGGCGGCCTCGATCGCGTCCTGGAGGCGCTGGTCGGCTTCCGCCGCAGCGACCAGGTCGTTGTCGGCGTAGGCCTCCTGGCGGTCCTGCAGGGCTGCCTTGGCGTCGGCCAGGGCCGCCTGCAGGGCGTCGTTGTCGGCCGAGCCGGAACCCGTCGAGCCGGTCGAGCCGGAGCCCGTGTCGGAGTCGGAACCCGTGTCCGAGCCAGACCCGCTGTCGGGAGCGGAACCGGAACCGCTGTCGCTGTCGCCGCTGCCGTCGCCGCTCGCGCCGGAATCGCCGGCCGCTGCACCGGAGTCGCCGCCGAACAGCGAGTTCAGGGCCTCGTCGAGGGTGTCCTCGAACGCGATCTTGTCCCCGAAGGCCACGAGGACCTTCTGCAGCAGCGGGTACGAACCACTCGAGGTCGACTGGACGTAGACGGGCTGCACGTAGAGGAACCCGCCGCCGACCGGGAGCGTGAGCAGGTTGCCCTGCTTCACGGTCGAGTTGCCCCGCTTCAGGATGTTCAGCTCCTGCGACACGGTCGAGTCACCGTTGAAGAGGCTCTGCACCTGTCCGGGGCCCGGGATGTTGTCGGTCTTCGGCATCGTCAACAGCGTGAGTTTGCCGTAGCCCGACGCCTTCTCGCCCTTGCCGGCACCACCCGCGTCGGAGTTCACCGCAAGGTAGCCGGTCAGCACGTTGCGGTTGTTCGCCCCGGCCGACTGCTGCGGGATGTAGGTCGTGTACAGCGAGTACGCGGTCCCCTGGCCCGGCACCTTCATCGTCAGGTAGTAGGGGTCCTGCAGGTTCGCCCTGTTGGCCGTCGTCGTCGTCTGCGCACCGAGCGCGTTCGTCGACGTCGCCGCGGTGTCGGCGTCGCTGTCCGACGTCGCCGTGCTCGTCGGTTCCTGCGGGGTGTTCCACGCGTCGTCACCCGAGTAGAACGAGTTGGCGTTGGTCACGTGGTACGTGCCGAGGATCGAGCGCTGCACCTTGAACAGGTCGGTGGGGTACCGCACGTGGTCGAGGAGCTCGGCGCTCATGCTCGAAACCGGCTTCATCGACGTCGGGAAGATCTTCTGCCACGTCTTCAGGACCGGGTCCTTCGTGTCCCACGTGTACAGCGTCACCTTGCCCGTGTACGCATCGACCGTGGCCTTCACCGAGTTCCGGATGTAGTTCACCTGGTCGGTACGGTACGTCGAGGACTCGGCGCCGGCGATGCTGTCCGACAGGCTCTGGCTCTGCGAGTACGGGTACGCGTCGCTCGTGGTGTAGCCGTCCACCACCCACTGGATGCGGTGGTCGACGATCGCCGGGTACGCGTCGCTGTCGACGGTCAGGTACGGCGCGGCCTTCTGCACGCGGGTGATCGGGTCGCGGTCGTAGAGGATCTGCGAGTCCTTGTTCACCGCGTTCGAGAGCAGGATCTGCTCCGACTGGAACTTCGCGGCGTAGACGAGCCGGTTGAAGAAGTTGCCGAGGCTCGGACCGCCGTCGCCGGCGTACGTGGTGGTCGCGTTGCCACCGTTGTCGTCGTCGGAGCCGGACGGGTAGTCGAGCTCGACGTCCTTCGTGCCCTTCGGGGCACCCACGATCGAGTAGGGCGGCGAGGTCTCACCGAAGTACACGCGCTGCTGGAAGTCGCCCAGGGCACCGTTCGACGGGATCCCGGACTCGAGGAACACCGGCTTGCCGTCGCTCGCGCGCTGGTTGCCGTAGGCCGCGGTGACGCCGTAGCCGTGGGTGTAGACGAACGCCCGGTTGTACTGCGTGTTCGCGGCCGAGCTGAGCCCGGCGAGGTCGATGTCGCGGACCGCGATCACGGTGTCCTCGGTCTCGCCCTTGACGTCGTAGCGGTCGACGTCCAGCTCCTTCGGGAACTGGTAGTACTGCCGGTACTGCTGCAGCTGGCTGAACGTGTCGGAGACGATCTTCGGGTCGATGAGACGGATGTTGGCCGTGGTCTGCGCGTCCTTCGCGAGCGCACCCGAGCTCGTCTCGGTCGTGGCGTCGTAGTTCTGCTCCTCGACGCCGGCGACACCGTAGGCGTCACGCGTGGCCTTGATGTTCCGCTCGATGTAGGCGGACTCGAAGGTGCGCTCCGAGGGCTTCACCTGCAGTCGCTGGACGACCCACGGGTAGATGCCGCCGACGACGATCGCGGCGACGAGCAGCAGGCCCGTGCCGACGATCGAGATGCGCCAGCGGCCGATGACCGCCGTGACGATGAAGAGCAACGCGACGATCGCCGCGATGCCGGCCATGATCTCGCGGCCCGGGATCACCGCGTTGACGTCGGTGTACTGGGCACCGGTGATGAGCGAGTTCGACTTCGTCAGGGCCGCGTACTGGTCGAGCCAGAGGCTGACAGCCTGCAGCGCGATGTAGAGCGCCGCCGTGACCGCGAGCTGGATGCGCGCGGCGCGGGAGATCCGGACCTCACGACCACCGAAGCGGAGCGCGCCGTAGAGGTAGCTCGCCGCGAGTGCGGCGAGACCGGCGATGAGGACGACGGCCGACGAGTAGGCCACGATCGAGCGCCAGAACGGCAGCTCGAACACGTAGAACCCGATGTCCAGTCCGAACTGCGGGTCGGTCTTGCCGAACGGCGTGCGGTTGAAGTACTCGAGGACCATGCTCCAGCGCCCCGCCGTCGAGAGCCCGGCGAAGATGCCGAGGACCACGGGGATGCCGATCATCACGGCGCGCCGCAGGGGCTCGATGACCTGCTGGTAGCGGTCGAGCTGCGAGTTGAGCTTCGCGTAGACCGGCCGGAACCGGAACGCGAGCGCGATGCTCACGAAGACCGGGACCGCCATGCCGAGGAAGCCCGCCAGGAACATCAGGGTCCCGGCGATCCACCGGGTCGTGAGGACCTGCTGGAACCCGAGCTGCGCGAACCACGCGTAGTCGGTGTACAGGCTGGCGAAGATGAAGAAGGCGATCACCAGTGCGGCCAGCACGATGATCGTGACCACGATCGGGACCCGCGGCGAACGCCGCCCCGAGGTGGACGAGGTTGTCGTCACTTGATGTGCTCCAGACGTGTCGGACCGGCGGGCCCGGCTCGCGGCGGGCCGTCAGTGACACTGATCCTATGGGACCGGACCGGACGTGAAGCTGTACGGGGGCTCAGGACCGGGTCAGGAACCGCAGCGGGCGAGCTTCGCGGTACTCGTGCCGTCGGCGATCGTCTGCAGGTCGGTGACGGCCTGGTCGAGCGTGGAGACGCTGTAGACGTCGAGTCCGTCCGGCACGTGCCCGACGACCTCGTCGCAGTTGTCCGCGGGGGCGAGGAACACCGTGGCACCCGCGTCCGCGGCCCCGTAGAGCTTCTGCCGGATCCCGCCGATGGGGCCGACCTCGCCGTCTGCCGTGATCGTGCCGGTGCCGGCGACGTGCTTGCCGCCGTTGAGCTCGCCCGGCGTGATCTCGTCGATGATCCCGAGCGCGAACATCATGCCGGCCGACGGACCGCCGACGTCCTGCAGTCGGATCGACACCTTGAAGGGGAACTCGTAGCGCTCGGTGACCCCGACCCCGAGCAGCGCCGTGCCCTGCTCGCTGCGCGGTGTCACACGGACGTCCTTGGTCGTGCCGTCCCGTTCGACGGTGACGGTCGCGGGGCGCGAGGTGCCGTGCTGCGCGACGGCTTCGCGCAGGCTCACTGCATCGGCGTTGGTCGTGAGCGACTTGCCGTCGAACGCCGTGATGACGTCGCCCTTCTCGATCGCGCCGTCGGCCGCCGAGCCCTCCTGCACGGCGCTGACCTCGAGTTCCGTCGGCAGGTCGTTCCCCTGTTGGATGAGCGCGGCGGCGACGGCCGACTGCTGCGATGCCTGCATGTCGGCGGAGTCCCGCTCGTTCACCTGCTCCGTCGTGGTGCCGCTCGGGTAGATCGCCTCGACCGGGATGACCGCCTGCGACCTGGTGAAGATCGCGCGGATCACGCTGGTCCAGGACGGACGGTTCGTGGCGTCGCCCTGGATCCCGACCGTGAGCATGTCGAGGGCACCGGCCGTCGGGTACGTCTCGTGGCCGGACACCTGGATGAGCTTGACGTCCTTCGCGCCCTTGCCCGTCCCCTGCTTCTGCGTGCCGATGGTGTTGTAGACCGGCCCGGGGACCTCGATGAGGTACGGGCTGGGCAGCAGGCTCGCCAACAGGCCCAGGACGACCGCGCCGATCAGGAACGCCCACCCGACGGTCCGGGCACGCGAGCGACGACGGGGCGCGGGGGCGAAGAGGGTCACGCGGGGTCCTTCCGAGGTGGGCACCCGCGCCTGGCGGCAGGGTGGTCGCCCACGTCTTGCGACGGGGCTGTTCGCCCTGGGCGCAGCGCTTCGGGCGTTCCCACGGGGGCGTCCCAGGTGCGGCCCCGTGAGCAGCGATTAGCGTAGTCGGCATGCCTGATGAACCACAGCCGGGGCCGGACGACGACTTCCAGGAGATGCTGCGCAAGCTGCTCTCGGGCGAGGGGCAGATCGACCCGTCGCAGCTCGCCGGTGCCGCCGGTCTGCCGAACGACCCGGCCTCCGTGGCGAACCTGATGAGCCAGCTCCAGCGCGCCGCCCAGTCCGGCGGTGACGGCATCGACTTCTCGGCCACCGCCGAACGCGCCACCGCGATCGCTCGCGACGGCGGCCACCCCGTCGACCCGGCCACCTCGCAGGCGGCCGACCAGGCGTTCCAGGTCGCCGCACTGTGGCTCGACGAGGTCACGACGGTCGCCGAACTGACCGCGACCCCGAGCCTCTACACACGTGAGCAGTGGGCCCGGGCGACCGTCCCGGTGTGGACGCAGATCGCCGAGCCGGTGGCCTTCAGCATCGCCGATGCCCTGACCGAGGCGATCGACCAGCGTGCTCCCGAGCAGCTCAAGGCGATGCTCGGCGACGTCTCGAAGGCGATGCGCGGCATCGGCGGTGCGCTGTTCGCGATCCAGCTCGGCCAGGTCGTCGGGCAGCTGTCGAAGGAGGTCGTGTCCGGCGGTGACGTCGGCGTGCCGCTCCTCGACGAGCAGGTCGCAGCGCTCCTGCCCCAGAACGTCGCCGAGTTCGCCGAGGGCCTCGACGTCTCCGAGGACGAGGTCCGCATCTACCTCGCGGTCCGCGAACTCGCCCACGCCCGGCTCTTCCGGTCGGCACGGTGGCTCCGGCTGCACATCATCTCGTCGATCACGGACTACGCACGGGGCATCCACATCCCCTTCGACCGCGTCGAGGAACTCGCGGCCGACATCGACCCGACCAACCAGGAGCAGCTGCGCGACGCACTCGCGTCGGGTGCCCTCATCCCGCCGCGCACCGCCGAGCAGGACGCCGCACTCGCCCGGCTCGAGACGATGCTCGCGCTGGTCGAGGGCTGGGTGGACACGGTCACCGCTGCTGCCACCGTCCGTCTCCCCAAGGCCGGGGCGATCGCCGAGATGGTGCGCCGTCGCCGTGCCGCCGGTGGCCCCGCCGAGTCAGCCTTCGCCACACTCGTCGGCCTCGAGCTGCGGCCGCGTCGTCTGCGTGAGGCCGCGGCGATGTGGCAGCGGGTGACCGACGAGCTCGGTGCCGAGCAGCGCGACGCCCTCTGGTCGCACTTCGACCTCGTGCCGACCTCGGACGACGTCGACGCGCCCGATGCCCTCGTCGCACGGCTGCGGAACCCCTCCCAGACCGACGAGGACGACGCGTTCGACAAGGCGCTCGAGGACCTGCTGAACGACTCGACCGGTGCGCGCCCGCACGAGGACGAGTCCGGCCGCGTGGCCGACGACCCCGAGGGTGGAGCGGGCGACGAGCACGGGAACGACACGGGCGACCAGCCCCGCTGAGTTCTCCACAGATCTCCCTGGTGACCCCACGCGTGCCGCGCACTCCGGCACCGTGGTGTCATGGGCATCCGCATCGATCCGACGCTCGAGTTCGTCTGGCGTGACCCCGCCACCGTCCAGCTCGGGGTCGATCCCCCGCGCGCGGTCGTCGCGGTACCCACCACGGGGGAAGAACGGTTCCTCAACGGCCTCCGACGAGAGACCGGGCACGACGTGCTGTCCGGCCTCGCGGCCGCGTCGGGGTGTTCCCCGGAACGTGCTGCCGGGGTGCTCGGTGCCGCGTCGCCCGCGGTGGTCGAGGTCCTGCCCGAGCCGCTCGAACGCATCGAGGTGCACGGCGCCGGTGCCGTCGCCGACACCGTCGCGACGTTCCTGTCCGGCGAGGGCGTGACGGTCAGCCGCACCACCGCGCCCGCCGGAGGGCCGATCGTGCTGCCCGAGCCCGAACCACGCCTCGCCGTGGTGGTGGCCGACCACGTCGTCGACCCGGCGCTCCGCGCCGCGTGGACCCGCCGGGGCGTGCCGCACCTGGCGGTCGTCGTCGGGGACGGACGTGTCCGTCTCGGTCCGTTCGTCGTGCCGGGAGCCGGGCCGTGCCTCCAGTGCGCTGAGTACGCACGCGTCGACGACGACCCTGCGTGGCCGGCCATCGCTGCCCAGCTGTGGGGGCGGCATCCGTCACCGCTGTCGCCGTGGCGGGCGGCGGCGGTGGCCGCCGCCACGACGCGGATGCTGCTGGAACGGCTCCCGCTCCGGACGCAACGGGCCGAGCCCGACCAGCTCGTCTTCGAGCGCGACGACCTGTCGGTCAGCCGTTCGCCGGTCCGACCCCATCCGCGGTGCGCGTGCCGAGCGCTGCCAGGAACCGACTCGGAGCCCGGGCTCCCCCACGCGTGGAGCCCTGTTGCGACCACGTGATCGTGACGGATCGGCGGGCTCGGGTCAGCCCGACGTAGAACAGGCGTCGTTCCTCGTCCACCTCGGTGTCGGTCGACGCGTGCGAGATCGGCAGGAGACCCTCGGCAGCGCCGGCGATGACCACGTGCGGCCACTCCAGACCCTTCGACGAGTGCAGCGTCGCGAGCGTGACGGCGTCGACCTCGGGCTCGTGGTGCGTCGCCGCACGGTCCACCAGGTCCTGGGTGAACTGCTGCATCGTCGTGCCGGCCGGGGCGTCCTCGGCCAGGCCCATGATCGCCTGCAGCGCTTCCCACTGCTCGCGCACTGCACCGGTGCCCTCCGGCGGCGTCTCCGTCCAGCCGCTGACCTGCAGCACCAGCCGGACCCGTCGGGTCAGCTCGTCGTCGGTCTGCCGGATCGCCTCGCCGCGCATGTGGTGGACGGCGAGCTTGACCTCCGGGCGGTTGAAGAACCGGGTGCCTCCCTGCACGCGGTACGGGATCCCGTTCCGGCCGAGTGCGGACTCGAGCGCGGCGGACTGCGCCCCGACGCGGAAGAGCACGGCGCAATCCCCGTAAGACGCTCCGGCCCCGACGAGCTCGGCGATCCGACGGGCGATGGTCTGCGCCTCGTCGCCGTCGTGGACGCAGGCCAGCACGACCGGTTCCGGGCCCGGTTCCTGGCTCTGGGCCACCAGGTCGAGTGCCCCGGGCTGGCCGCGCATCAGCGTGTTGGCCGCGGACACGACCTCGCGGGTGGAGCGGTAGTTTCGCTCGAGGCGCAGGACCGACCCGCGCGGGAACTCCGACCCGAACCCGAGCAGGTAGTCGCTCGAGGCGCCGGCGAACGAGTAGATGGTCTGACTGGCGTCGCCGACGACGCACAGGTCGTCACGGCCACCCAGCCAGGCCCGCAGCAGGTCGTGCTGCACCGGCGAGACGTCCTGGTACTCGTCGACCACGAAGAACCGGTACTGCTGCCGCACGTACGACGCCACGCGGGGCTCGGACTCGACCATGCCGAGGGTCGCCAGCAGGACGTCCTCGAAGTCGAGTTGCCGCCGGTCGTCCTTCAGCCGCTCGTACGCCTTCATCAGGTCGATGACCCGGCGCGGTGTGGTGTCGCGCGGCATCACCCGGTCCGCGGCGGCGGCCTCGTACTCGTCGAGCGAGAGCATCTGCACCTTGCGCCACTCGACCTCGGCGGCCAGGTCGCGGAGCACCGGGGTGTCGACGTGCATGCCGACCGTGTCCGCAGCGTGGGCGATCATCCGCCCCTTGGACTCGACGATCTTGGGGGCGTGCCCGCCGACGGTGTCCGGCCAGAAGTAGCTGAGCTGCGCCATCGCGGCGGCGTGGAAGGTGCGCGCCTGGACCGTCCCGGCACCGAGCGCGCGCAGGCGCGACCGCAGTTCGCCGGCGGCACGGGTCGTGAAGGTCAGCGCGAGGACGTGGTTCGGGGCGTAGGTCCCGGTGGCGACCCCGTAGGCGATCCGGTGCGTGATCGCACGGGTCTTGCCCGTCCCGGCACCGGCCAGCACCGCGACCGGACCGAGCAGGGTACGGGCGACCGTCCGCTGCTCCGCGTCGAGCGCGGCGAGCAGTTCGTCGGGCGACGGTGGCCGGGGCTCGACTGCCCCTGTGCCCGTTGCGCCGCGCGGACCGGTGACGCTCACGGCAGGTCCAGCGGCCCGCCGTACCACTCCTCGATGATGGCGCGGGCGATCGAGGTGCGTCCCGGCAGCAGCAGGGTGTCGCCGGCGCGCTCACGGATCTCGTCGCGCGAGAACCACCGGACGTCCAGGATCTCCACGCCGTCGGGGCGGGCGGTCGTCGGGTCACCGCCGGCTGCACGGGCACGGAAGCCCACCATCAGCGACGCGGGGAACGGCCACGGCTGCGAGCCGAGGTACTCGGGCTCCTCGACGCGGACGCCGGACTCCTCCCAGACCTCGCGGCGGACGGCGTCCTCCAGCGACTCCCCCGGCTCGACGAACCCGGCCAGCAGCGAGTACCGGTCGGCGTCCCACGCGGCGTTGGAACCGAGCAGGATCCGGTCGTCGGCGTCGACGACCCCGACGATGATCGCCGCGTCGGTGCGCGGGAAGAGGTCGTGTCCCTCGGGGTCGCGGCGGACCCATCCGCCGCTCACGACGGCCGTGGGTGACCCGGTCCGCGGCGAGAAGCCGTGCACGGCGTGCCAGTTGGCCATCGCGACGGCTTCGACCGCCAGGCCCTGGTCGCGTGGCGAGAGCTCGGTGCCGAACATCCGGAGGCTCTGCCAGGCATCGTCGTCGGGTTCGATGGCGGTGGCCGTCACGCTGTCGATCAGGGCGGCGACGAAGCGGGTACCCGCCGGGGCGTCCGCGGCGTCCGACACTGCACGGCCGAGGTACAGGGTCACGGTCTCGACCGGGATCTCCGTCGCGGCCACGAAACGCAAGGTGCCGTCGGCGTTCCGGAGCATCTCAGCACCCCGCACCGGCAGGTACCGGGTGTGCTCGTCCTCGCGCAGGACGCGCTCGACGTCGTCGGTCGTGCGGAACTCGGCGTCGCGGTCGAGTTCGTTGCGGGAGAGCGGGAGCCGGGCGGCGAACTCGACGGTCACGGCGGGAGAGCTCCTCGGATCGGGTGCGGACGTGCAGGAGACGTGCGGTGGGCGTGCGGGCCGCCCAACAGCGTGGCGTGCAGCCGTGCACGCTTCACGCGCCTACCCTGAGGGGCATGGCGGGATCCCAGTTCACTCTAGCCGCGTTGGCGACGACGGCCGTTCCAGGTCTCCTCGTCACGGGCACGCGCACGCTCGGCTCGGCCGCGGCCGGCGACTACGAGTCGGCGCTCCTCCGCGACGCCGACGGCACCGAGATCGTCATCCGCCGCCCCCGGAACCAGCGCGCCGAGGCCCGGCAGTCAGCCGACCTCGTCGCCATCCGTGCGCTGAGCGCCGGCATCCGCACGCGGCTGCCGTTCGGCGTCGCCGAGTACCGCGGCCAGGCGCCGATCGGGTCGACGCGCGCCATCGTCACGACCCGACTGGCCGGGACCCACCCGACCCTCGCGTCGCTCGTCGAGCGCCCCGACCTCGCCACGAGTGTCGGCCGTGCCGTCGCCTCGATCCACCAGCTGCCGACGAGCTTCGTCTCCGACGCCGGTCTGCCCTCGCTCACGCCGTTCGAGGTGCTCCGGTCCGCAGTCTCGGTGATGGACCGCGCCGTGGCGACCAAGCTCGTCCCCGCCGCGCTCGTCGAACGCTGGGAGGGTGCCGCTCGCGACCAGCAGTTGTGGCAGTTCACACCGACCGTCGTGCACGGCTCGCTCGGCACCGGCGCCCTGCTCGTCGACGGCGATGCGGTGACCGGGGTCCTCGACTGGGGCGAACTGCGGCTCGGCGACCCGGCGAAGGACCTCGCCTGGGTGCTCGCCGGCCGCCGAGACGCCTTCGACACCGTCCTCAGCGCCTACGAGGCGAACGGCGGCGGACGCGACCGCCAGCTCGCACAGCGTGCACGCGTGCACCACGAACTCGAGACGGCGCACTGGCTGCTGCACGGCGTGCTGGCGAAGAGCACCGAGGTCGTCGACGACGCCGTCTCGATGATGCACCGCCTGGTCGACGCGGTGCACGCCCCGAGCGCGGAACCGCTGCAGTCCGTGTCACCCGAGACGATGGAGATCGGCGAGGTGGAGCAGCTGCTGTCCTCCACCGAACGCCGCCACGGCTGACGCCGCCGCGTTCCGCAGCGCCGCACGGCGGTCACAACTCCCCGCTCAGTTCCGCCGAGCGGTCACGACCTGTCGGTCGCAGCGCGGCCGCCCGACGGTCTGTGACCACTCGTAGTGCGTCCTGCGGGGTGTGGTGACCGGTCCCGGCCACTGACCAGGCAGCTGACGCGACCGTCTGGAGGCCCGGTGCCGGCCCGACGGACCGGCACCGCGCCTCCAGGGCGGAGCACGACACGGGCGCAGCGTGACACGGGCGTGGTGCGCGACGGGCGCAATGCGCGACGGGCGCGGCGCGCCTTCCGCACGACCGCGGGACGTCAGCTGCCGATGGCCTCGGACCACGCACGCTCGAGTCCGGCGCGGTCGAGCAGCTCGGTCGGACGGACCTCGAGGTCGTCGGCGACGAAGTAGAACACCGCGTCGACCTGGTCGAGCGGCCGCCCGGTGAACTCGGCGTAGGCGACGCGGTACAGCGCGAGCTGCAGGGTGCGGCGGGCCAGGTCGTCCGCCCCCGACGGCGCCTTGCCCGTCTTCCAGTCGACCACCTCGGCGCGCCCGTCGATCTCGTACACGGCGTCGAGCTTGCAGACCACGCTGTGCCCGAGGAACGGGATGTGGATCTCGCGCTCGACCTCGATCGGCGTCAGACCGGCCCACCTGGAGCGGGCGAACGTCGTCTGGAAGTCCGCCAGTCGACGGGCGTCGTCGTCGGTGACCACGGCGTCCGGCGACGCGTCGGCGAGGTCGTCGGCATCGAGGTCGAGCTCCCCGTCCCACACGTCGAGCGTCTCGAGCGCGCCACCGCTCCGCGCACGCTGTTCCACCCACTGGTGGAAGAGCGTGCCGAGCCGGGTGGCGCGGTACGGTCGCTCCGGCATCGGCCGGCGGAGCCGCTCGGCCACGGAGTCGGGTTCGGTCAGGTAGTCCTTGAAGCCCGACGCCGGCACCCGGTGCGGGACGGCGACCGCGTGCTTCGCGTTCCGGGTGGCGTGCCGCTCGGCGAGCAGCAGGTCGATGTCGGCGGCGAAGCGCCCCGCAGCGCCGGGGTTCGCGTTCCGCACCCGCTCCGCGGCGGCCAGGACCCGCGGCGCACGCTGTCCGAACGGCACGTGCGGCCAGGTCTGGGTCGCGCCGCTCTCGCCCATGGGGTTCTCGTCGTGCACCGTCGTCTCCGGGATCGCAGCACCGTCGATGACGCCGGCGTCCACCAGGTCGCGCAGGTAGCGGCTCGGCTCGGTGGGTCGGACCCCGCCGGCCCAGAACGAGCCGGACACCAGCAGGTCGTGCTTGGCACGGGTCAGGGCGACGTAGGTGAGACGGCGTTCCTCGTCCTCGTTGCGGGCCTTCACCTGTTCCTTGAAGGCGTCGATCGCCGTGGTGACGTCCTTCTGGGTCTCCTGCCCGCGCCATGCGAGTCGTGGCAGCTCGGCGGCGTCCCCGCGGAACTCGTACGGCAGCCGGCCGAACCCGAGCCAGCCGGACGAGCCCTCCTGCGGGCGTGCCGGCAGGCCGCCCTCGACCATCCGGGGCACCGCGACGGCGTCCCACTCCAGCCCCTTGGACCCGTGGATCGTCAGGATCTGCACGGTGCCGGCCTCGGGCTCCTCGGAACGCGGTCCCATGTCGTCACGCCGGGCTGCGGCGTCGATCCACCCGAGGAACGAACCGAGGTCAGCGCGGTCGTCGGTCGAGACGAAGCCGGCGAGTTCGTCGATGAAGGCGTCGAGGTAGGCGCCGCTCCCCTGTTCGTGCGCGGCGACCTCGATGTCGAGCCGCATCTCCTGCACGACGAGCGTCACGAAGTCGACCAGGTCGCTCCCCGCGCGTGACCGGAGCATCGCGAGTTGCCCGCCGAGCGCACGCATCCGGCTGCGACCCGCGGCGGTGATGCCCTCGAGCGCGCCGTGCTCGTCGGGCGCGGTCGCGACGAAGTCGAGCGCGTCGACGATCGACCCGTGCTCCCCGGCGGCCACGGAGGCCCGGAACGCCGCGGTCAGGTCGTCGTCGAGCCGCTGCTGGGTGTGGTCGCGCTGGAACAGCCACCGGGCGAGCTGGTGCAGGGCGACGATGTCCGCCGCCCCGACCCGCCACCGGGCACCCGCGAGCAGCCGGATCAGGTCGTTGCCGGCCGCCGGGTCGTGCAGCACCCGCAGGCACGCCACCAGGTCGACGATCTCCGGGCGCTGGAGCAGTCCGCCGGTGCCGAGCACGTGGTACGGCACCCCGCGGGCACCGAGCGCCGCCGTGAACGCCGCGAGGTCCTTCCGCGCGCGCAGCAGCAGCGCCATCGAGCGCGTCGGGTCCTGACGGCGGTGGTCCTGGAACCACGCCGCGACCTCGTCGGCCTCTTCCGGCAGGGTCTCGGGGAACACCACCCGCACGGTGCCGGCGTCGGCGCCCGGCCGCGGCGAGAGCCGTTCGACGTCGGCCTCGGACGCCGCGGACAGCGGCGACACGATCGCGTTCGCCCCCGCGAGCACGTCCACCGGGTTCCGCCAGCTGGTCGACAGCGCGAAGGTGACGGGTTCGGCCACGCCGGGTTCGTCGCCGCCGAAGTCGTGCGGGAACCGGGCGAGGTTCGCGGCACTCGCACCGCGGAACCCGTAGATCGACTGGTGCGGGTCGCCGACCGCCATCACCGAGTGCCCGCGGAACAGCCGGGCGAGGAACCGGGTCTGCACCACCGAGGTGTCCTGGTACTCGTCGAGGAGCACCACGCCGTACCGGCTCCGCAGGTCCGTGACGACGCGTGGGGCCGACTCGGCGGCGGCGAGCGCGAGGGCGATCTGGTCGGAGAACTCCACGAACCCGCGGTCCACCTTCTGCCGCCGGAACTCGGCGACCAGGTCGGCCAGGGGTTCGAGGGCGCCGATCGCGGCGACCGCGTCGGTGATCGACTTGTACGGCTTGCCGCGGTTGCCCGGGAGTTCGAGCAGCTCGGAGAACTCGATCGCGAACCGGCGGAGGTCCTCCGGCTCGACGAGGTGTTCGGAGGTGGCTCCGGCGAGCGCGACCACGGCGGCGGTCAGGGTGTCGACGTCGCGGTCGAGTCCGGCGAGCCGGTCGTCGCGGGCGGCCACCACGACCCGACGGGCGAGCTGCCAGGCCGAGGGTTCGGTCAGCACCTGGGACTCGCCGTCACGGCCGACGAGCAGGGCGTTCTCGCGGAAGACCGCGTTGGCGAAGGCGTTGTACGTCGAGACGGTGGGCGCTTCGAAGGCGTCCCCGGGGGCGATCAGCCCGACGTCCTCGAGCGCCCGGATGCGGTCGTTGATGCGGACGGAGAGTTCACCGGCGGCCTTGCGGGTGAAGGTCAGTCCGAGGACCTCGTCGGGTCGGACGAGTCCGTTGGCCAGCAGCCAGACGACGCGTGACGCCATCGTCTCGGTCTTCCCGCTGCCTGCACCGGCGACGACCAGCGCCGGCACGAGCGGCGACTCGATGACGGCGCGCTGCTGGGCGGTGGGACGGGGGCGGCCGAGGGCGTCGGCGATGGCGTCGGCGCCGTGCCGGATGACGGGCGGAGCAGCGGCAGCCGTGCCGGCCGCGTCAGCCGCAGCAGCCGTGCCGGCCGTGCCGGTCGTGTCCGCCGTGGCGGTCGTGTCCGCCGTGTCGCTCACCAGGTCACCTCCGCCACCACGTGGATCCGGCACTCGACCCCGGTCCGGGCCTTCTCGCAGTGGTCGTCCACGTTCGCCACGAACGTCCGGCCGGCCATGCCCCGCGCCACCCCGTGCAACCGCTCGCGGTAGGCCTCGCGCGCCTCGGCGTCGAACGCGTGCTGCGTCCGCTCGGAGAACGCCTGTCCACCGCGGGGGTTCTGGACGAACACCAGCCGGGCGTCGGTCATCGGGGACCCCGCCGGCACACCCTCGACCGCGCCGTCCTCGACCGCGAGTTGGTAGGCGCCGAGCTGCGGGTGTTCCGGCATGTCGTTCTTCTCGCTGGGCATCGAACGGCCGGTCTTCAGGTCGACGACGCTGACCCGGCCCTCGGGGTCGACCTCGATGCGGTCGATGCTCCCCCGGATCCGGGCTGGCCCGGTCACGAGCGCGAACGAGGTCTCGGCGCCGAGCAGTCGGCGCCCGGCGCCGGCGAAGGTGCGGAGGTAGTCGCTCAGCCCCTCGATCATGCGCCGGGTCCGGGCGCGTTCGCGGTCGGCGACCCAGGGCGACTCGAACGTCAGCTCGTCCCACCGCGCCTCGACCCGCTCCCACAGCGACTCGACGTCGATCTCGGTGGCGTGCTCCATCGCTTCGTGCACGATCGTGCCGATGCCCATCGCCGGGCTCGGTGCCCCGCCGCCGAAGGTCTGCGCGAACCAGTGCACCGGGCACTCCTCGAAGGTGCCGATGCGCGATGGCGACACCGACACGGCCGGAGCGACGGGCTCGCCGCCCTCGACCTCGGGCGCGGGCTCGGCGTCGAGGTCGACCAGGGGGTCGTCCGTGGTCGGTTCGGCGAGCCCGTACCACTCGTCCGGAGCCGCCCCGGGTACCTCGGCCTCGGCCAGGCGGGCCAGCGCGGACGCGGCCTCGTGGTCGCCCGAGCCCACCACCCGGCGGCGCAGCGACCCGGCGAGCCCACGCAGGGACAGCGGGTGGACGGTCGGCTGCCGGTCCGGCGGCACCGGGACGAGTCGGACGAAGGGTGAGGGCGACTCGTCGTCGTTCGCGACCGTGCCGATGACGACCTGGGTGGTGGCCCGCGACACGGCCCGGGCGAACAGCCGGAGTTCGTCGGCGACCACGGCGGCACGGTCGTCGATGGGCGAACGCTCGACCCCCGCAGCAGCGCGGACCAGGCCGTCCGGGTCGAGCAGACTGCCGCGCACCCGGGTGTTCGGCCAGACGCCGTCCTGCAGACCGAGCACCACGACCACGTCGCACTCGAGTCCGATCGTCGCCGAGGGCGTCAGCACCCGCACCCGGCCGGCGGTCCGGTCGGGGCCGATCGAGTCCTCAGGCAGGTCGGCGCCGAGCAGGTCGTCGACGAAGACCCGCGCGGGGGCGTCCGGCGTGCGCTCGACGAAGCGCTTGGCCGCGGTGAACAGGCCGACGACGGCGTCCAGGTGCCGGTCGGCTTCCCCGGCGCCGACCCCACCGGCGGCGGACTGGGCACCCCACGACTTCGCGAGACCGCTGCGTTCCCAGAGGCCCCAGAGGATCTCCTCGATGCTCGATCCCGCCTGGGCGTCGGCACGCGCCTGCACCAGGCTCCGGGCCAGCCGGGTCGCCCGTCGCGCGAACCCGGCGTCCACCGTCGCCAGGCGCTCCGGTGCGCCCAGGGCATCGACCAGCAGTTCGTCGGCGGTGCGGCTACCGTCACCCGCGAGTTCCTCGCGCCGCAGTGCGAGCCGGAGCCGGCGCATCGCCAGGGTGTCGAGGCCGCCGAGGGGCCCGGTGGCGAACGCGGTGGCCAGGGCGGCGTCGAGCGGCAGGACGTCGAGCGCCACCGCGGCCGCGTCGAGCAGCGCCCGCGCCGCGGAGTCGTCGCGCGGACGGACGGGCGCGGCACCGGCGGTCGCCGGGACCTCGGCCACGGAGAGTGCCCGGACGAGTTCGGGGATGGCAGCACCGCTGCGCGTGACCACGGCCATCCGGTGCCACGGCACACCGTCGAGCAGGCGGTGTTCGCGCAGTCGACGGGCGATCGCCACGACGAGTGCGGACCGGCTGGCGGCCTCGAGGTGCACGACGGCGTCGGACCGCGCATCCTGGTCGCCCGCCGACGCGCTGCGCTGCCGACCGGCCGCCGCGGTGCCGATGCGACCCGTGACGCCGGTGACCAGGGCGCGGATCGGGGCGGGGTGCCGGTGCACCGCGCCGAGGAACAGCTCGTCGACGCGGTCCACCCCGAGTCGCACGGCCAGTCGACCGAGCACGTCCGGTTCGGCGCCGCGGAACGCCGAGGCGGCGATGTCCGGGTCGCCGAAGGCCACGACCTGCACGCCGGAGCGCGCGAGCGCCCCGAGCAGGGCGATCTCGCCCTCCACCAGCTCCTGCGTGTCGTCGACCACGACCAGGCGAAGGGAGGCGATGCCGGCGGGGAGCTCGTGCCGCAGCACAGCGGCGGTGGCGTACGCCACGAGTTCACCGGAGTCGAGCCCGGTCGGCCGGAACGCGGTGACCGATGCCCGGTAGTCGTCCACGAAGTCGCCGACGGCCCGCCACTCGGGCCGTCCGAGCTCGTCGCCGAGTTCCCGCATGTCGTCGGGCTCGACGCCGGCGGCCACCGCACGCATCATGACGTCGCGCAGGGCGGTGCGGAACCCCGCTCGCTCACGGACGACGGCGGTGATCGGGTCGGGCCAGGCCGGTCCGGCTCCGTCGAGTTCGTGCCCGGCGAGCAGGTCGGCGATGATCCGGTCCTGCTCCCCGCCGGTCAGCAGCGTCGGGGGTTCCTGCCCCTGCACCGACGCCGCGTGGGTGACGATCTGGAACGCCAGTGAGTTCACGGTGCGTGCGAGAGCACCCGGCACGACCCGGTCGACCGCCCGTGCGAGCCGGTCACGCAGGGCGGTCGCGGCCGTCCGCGCCGAGGTCAGGGCGAGGACCGTCGCGTGGCCGTCGGGGGTGATCGCGTCGGGTCGGGCCAGCCGGTCGGCGACGAGCCGTGCGAGCGTGGTCGTCTTGCCGCTGCCCGGTGCACCGATCACCGCAGCGTGACGGCCGTCCGGCAGCGCGAGTACCGCGGCCTGCGAGGGGTCGTCGACCAGAGCGCGCGCGAACCCGGTGTCCTCGGGAGCGGGCATCAGCGTGGTCTGCGGCACGCTCGTACGGTACCCAGGACCGCCGACAGCACCGCTGCGGACGCGCGGTGCACCGGTCGTCACGCCGTCGAGTGCGCCCGCGGCGAACGCCCGGTACCGCACGGGACCGCTCGGATACGCTGTGCTCGTGGACATCAAGATCGGCATCATCAACAGCCCCCGCGAGATCGCCTTCGAGACCGCCCAGACCGCGGACGAGGTCGAGAAGGCCGTGTCCGAGGCGCTCACCGCGCAGTCGACGCACCTGTCGTTGCAGGACGACAAGGGCCGTCGCTTCATCGTCCCCGTCTCGGCCCTGGCGTACGTCGAGGTCGGCGCGGAAGAGGCACGGCGCATCGGCTTCGTCGCCTGACGACGTGGAACTGCTCTTCGCCGTCCTCGGCGGCGTCATCATCGGCGCGGTCGCGCACGTGATCGTGCCGTGGCGGTCGAACCGTGGCGTGCTCGTCGGCCCCGCGGTCGGCGGCATCGCTGCAGCCGTCCTCTGGGAAGCGCTGACCTGGACCGGGTGGCGGTACGACGGCACCTGGATCTGGGTCGTGGCCCTCGTGGGGTCCGGCGTGGTCGCCATCACCGTCGAGTGGCTCCTCGGCACCCAGCGAGACAAGCACGACGCCGAGTACTACGAGCAGCTCAAGACGCGCGGCGCCTGACCCTCGAGCAATCCTGACGCTCGAGCAGCCTGACCGCTCAGGCCGTCAGACCGAGCGCGTCCATCCGTCGGGTGTGCGCGGCGATGAGTTCGGTCCAGACGGGCTCGAGCCGCTCCTGGTCCTCGCGTGCGTGTGACGCCAGCGCCGACCGGGCGACCAGCAGGGTGTCGCCCACCAGGCGCCGTCCCCACATCGCCAGGCGTGAACCGATCTGCGGGTCGTCCTCGATGTGGGCAGTCAGTTCTTCGACGACCGCCGCTTCCTCGCGGGCGTCGAACACCGAACGGAGCCGCTGCCGCACGTCCATCGGCAGCGAACGGAGCAGGTTGCCGAACAGGTCGTTCAAGATCCCGGCCGTCACGTAGCCGGTCAGCATCGACTCGTACCAGTCCGCACCGCTCGTCCGTTCGAGGAACAGGTCGATCGCCTCACGGTGCGGGGCCATCAGCGCCGCCGGGTCTGCGCCGCTGCGCTCGATCTCGGCCACGATGGTGCGGTGCCGTTCGAGCGCCGTGGTCGCGAGCACCCCGGTGACCAGACGGCCGGAGAGCGTCGGTGCCGAGGCACCGGCTCGTCCCATCGTCTCGTAGACGGAGAGCTGCAGGTACGCGGCCTGCCCCAGGTAGACGTCGAGCTCCGGGGTGACGTCGTCGAGCGCGAGCCGCTTGACCTGTGCGGCTCCGCGCGGGTTCCGCGACGCGAGCCATGCGGCAGCGAGCTGCGCCGCGCGCTTCCGGTTCCACCACGAGACCACCCGACCAGCATAGAGGGCACGTCCCGTGGCACCCGCCGGTCGCCCGCCCCGACGCCCCGACGCACCCCGGAGCGCCCCGGACCACGCGCCCGTCGGTAGACTGGCCGGGACTTCCACCAGAACTAAGGTGATTCTTTGACTTTCTCAGACCTCAACATCGACCAGGACATCGTCGATGCACTGGCAGGCAAGGGCATCATCGAGCCCTTCCCGATCCAGGAACAGACCATCCCGCTCGGCCTGACCGGCCAGGACATCATCGGCCAGGCCAAGACAGGTACCGGCAAGACGCTCGGCTTCGGCCTGCCGCTGATCCAGCGGCTCGGTGCCGACCCGGCGCACGGCGTGAAGGCGCTCGTCGTCGTCCCGACCCGTGAACTCGCGGTCCAGGTCACCGAGGACCTCGAGCTCGCGGCCTCGAACCGCCCGACCACGGTCGTCTCGATCTACGGCGGCAAGGCCTACGAAGGCCAGGTGGAGCAGCTCAAGGCCGGCGCCCAGATCGTCGTCGGCACGCCCGGGCGACTCATCGACCTGCAGCGGCAGCGTCTGCTCGACCTCTCCCACGTGCAAGAGGTCGTGCTCGACGAGGCCGACCGCATGCTCGACCTCGGGTTCCTGTCGGACATCGAGCGCATCTTCCAGGCCGTCCCCGAGGTGCGGCACACGATGCTGTTCTCGGCGACGATGCCCGCGCCGATCGTCGCCCTCGCCCGCCGGTTCATGAGCCGTCCGGTGCACATCCGGGCGACCGACCCAAACGAGGGCCTCATGCAGGCCAACATCAAGCACCTCATCTACCGCGCGCACTCCCTGGACAAGGACGAGGTCATCGCCCGCATCCTCCAGGCCGAGGGCCGCGGCAAGACCGTGATCTTCACCCGCACCAAGCGCGCCGCGGCGAAGCTCGTCGAGGAGCTGAAGGACCGCGGGTTCAACGCCGCAGCGGTGCACGGCGACCTCAACCAGGAGCAGCGCGAGCGCGCGATGGCGGCGTTCAAGGCCGGCAAGCGTGACGTGCTCATCGCCACCGACGTCGCCGCACGCGGCATCGACGTGGACGACGTCACGCACGTGATCAACCACACGATCCCGGACGACCCGGACACGTACCTGCACCGTGCCGGCCGCACGGGCCGCGCTGGCAAGACCGGCATCGCGGTCACGTTCGTCGACTGGGACGACCTGCACAAGTGGACGCTGATCGACAAGGCCCTCGAGTTCGGCATCCCCGAGCCCGTCGAGACCTACTCGTCGTCGCCCCACCTGTTCGAGGAACTCGACATCCCCAAGGGCACCAAGGGCCGTCTGCCCGGCTCGTCGTCGCACGCCGCCTCTGCCGGCGCCCCCGTCGAGAAGCGCACCGGCGACCGCCCGGCCTCGGGTTCGCGTGACGCGTCGCGTTCGCGGTCGCGCAGCCGCACCCGGTCAGGAGGCTCGGAGCAGTCCGCCCCGCAGGCTCCGGCCACCGAGTCGGTCGCCCCCACCGCCGCGGCGGGCACCGAGGACGGCTCGGCCGCCGAGGGTGGC
Organism: Curtobacterium sp. MCPF17_003; assembly: GCF_003224385.1. Lineage (NCBI taxonomy): Bacteria > Bacillati > Actinomycetota > Actinomycetes > Micrococcales > Microbacteriaceae > Curtobacterium > Curtobacterium sp. MCPF17_003. The sequence continues at coordinate 29,338 of NZ_QKLC01000007.1, forward strand.
TCCACCACCGACGGCGCCGCGAAGCGTCGCCGCCGTCGCCGCCGTCGCGGAGCCGGGACCGGCGATGCCTCGGCGACCGCCTCGGCACCGCAGGGCACGTCGGACGGCGAGTAGCGCCTCCACACCGAAGGGCCCGTCGCTGACGCGACGGGCCCTTCGTCGTCCCCACCCGCGGACCGGCGTCACGCGCGCAGCGACGGTTCACGTGGACGCCGACGCGTGGACCGTCGGCCGGGCCGAAGACGCGGCGGGCTGCCGTCAGGCCAGACGCGAACCGGGGCCGACGATCGGAGCGCTGCCGGTGGCCTCGGACACGATCACGTCGAACGAGACGCGTGCGGTGCGGTGCTCCCCCAGCCGGTTCGGCTTGCCGGTGCCGTGGTAGTCGCTCGAACCGGTGACGAACAGGCCGTAGCGCGTCGCCCAGTCGAGCAGGGTGCGCTTGCCGTGTGCCAGGTTCTCGCGGTGGTCGACCTCGAGTCCGCCGAGCCCGGCGTCGACGAGGTCGCGGAGCATCGGCTCGTCGATGACGATCCCGCGCGAGGACGCCGCCGGGTGCGCGATGACGGGCACACCGCCGGCCTGCCGGATGAGTTCGACGCCGCGCAGGGGCGACGGTGCCTCGTGGGGTTCGTAGTAGCCGGACGCCGGGTGCAGGATGCCGCGGAACGCCGCGGACCGGTCGGACTCGAGCCCGCGGGCGACCAGGGCGTCTGCGATGTGCGGACGGCCGATCGTGGCACCGGGGCTGGACTGGGCCAGGACGTCCGCCCAGGTGATCGGGTGGTCCTCGGCGATGCGGTCGACCATGCGGTGGGCCCGGGAGAGCCGGCCGTCACGGATCCGGGTCGTCTCCTCGACCAGTCCGGGGTGCTCGGGGTCCACCAGGTAGCCGAGCACGTGCACGCTGCGGTAGCCGATCCGGGTGCTCAGTTCGAGGCCCGGCAGCAGGGTCAGGGGCAGCTCGTGCGCCGCGGCCGCGGCATCCGCCCACCCCGCGGTCGTGTCGTGGTCCGTCAGCGCGACGGCGTCGAGTCCGGCGGCCGCGGCCGCTCGGACGAGCTCCGCGGGACGCTCGGTGCCGTCGGAGACACTGGAGTGCGCGTGCAGGTCGATGAACGGGTCTGGCACGTGGCCAATGCTATCCACAGGTGAGCAGCCGCACAGGCCGGGTGTCCCCGGGCGGTGCGATGATGGACGCATGGCCGACACGACTCCCCGCGCGACGAGCAACCGATCCACGACCCCCGGGTCCTCGACCTTCAAGGACTTCATCGGGTCGCAGTGGGCCGACCGTGGCGAGGAGCAGCCCGAACCCCGCGAGCAGGCCGCGTTCGCCGCCGAGCGTCGCGCGCGCATCTCCCAGCTGCACCCGGGCCGCACGATCGTGGTGCCGGCCGGGCAGGCCAAGGCCCGCTCGAACGACTGCGACTACCCGTTCCGCCCGCACTCCACCTTCGCGCACCTGACGGGCTGGGGCACCGACACCGTCGTCGGCTCCGTGCTCGTGATGACGCCGAACGGCTCCGGGCACGACGCCACGCTGTACTTCCGCGCCACCGCCGGCCGCGACTCGGAAGAGTTCTACGCCAACCCCGAGATCGGCGAGTTCTGGGTCGGTCCGCGCCCCTCGCTCGACGCCGTCGCCGCCGACCTCGGGCTGGCCACGGCCGACCTCGGCGCGTTCACGGCCGTCGCCGATGCAATCGACGCGTCGGCGCTGCTCGTGCGCGAAGCCGACGACGACCTGACCCGTTCCCTCGACGCCCGCATCGGTGCGGCGATCGGTGGCGCGGACGAGACCGAGGGGTCGCCGGCCACCGACGACCTGCTCTCCCGCGACCTGTCCGAGCTGCGACTGGTCAAGGACGCGTACGAGGTCCGCGAGCTCCGCAAGGCCGTCGACGCCACGAAGCACGGGTTCGACGACGTCATCGCCGACTTCGAGGCCGTGCTCGCGCACCCGCGCGGGGAGCGCATCGTCGAGGGCACGTTCAACCGCCGGGCGCGCGCCGACGGGAACACCGTGGGCTACGACACCATCGCCGCCTCGGGCCACCACGCCTGCATCCTGCACTGGACCCGCAACGACGGCGCCGTGCAGCCGGGCGACCTCATCCTCATCGACGCCGGGGTCGAGGTCGACTCGTTCTACACCGCCGACATCACCCGCACGCTCCCGGTGAGCGGCACGTTCTCGCCCGTGCAGCGCATGGTCTACGAAGCAGTGCTCGAAGCCGCCGATGCCGCGTTCGCGATCGTCAAGCCGGGCATCACGTTCCGGCAGGTGCACGCCACCGCGATGGAGGTCATCGCGCGAAAGACCGCCGAGTGGGGCTTCCTGCCGGTCTCGGCCGCCGAGTCGCTCGAGCCGGACAACCAGTTCCACCGCCGTTACATGGTGCACGGCACGAGCCACCACCTCGGGCTCGACGTGCACGACTGCGCCAAGGCCCGCCGCGAGATGTACCTCGACGGCACCGTGCAGGCCGGCATGGTCTTCACGATCGAGCCCGGGCTGTACTTCCAGCAGGACGACCTGACCGTGCCGGAGGAGTTCCGTGGCATCGGTGTCCGCATCGAAGACGACATCCTGGTGACCGAGGACGGAGCCGAGAACCTGTCCGTCGGCATCCCCCGGACCCCCTCGGAAGTGGAGGGGTGGATCGCCCGCTCGGGCCGCTAGCCTGATCGGGTGACCATGCCCGAGGCCTCCCCGAACACCTTCTCGATCGAGGTCGAGCACTTCGACTCGCCCGACGCCCAGCGACTCCGCGCTGCTCAGCGCCTGGAGATCGACCGGGCGCACGGCGGCGACACCGAACCGGGTGAGAAGCCGACCGCCGAGTCGATCGCGGTGTTCTTCGTCGCGCGGGACGAATCCGGTACTCCCCTGGGATGCGGCGGCCTGCGCATCGTCGACGACGGCATCGCCGAGATCAAGCGGATGTACGTCCGACCGGAATCCCGCGGGACCGGCGTCGCGGCTGCGTTGCTGCGACGGCTGGAAGAGGCCGCACTCGACCTCGGGTCTCCGGCGCTCGTCCTCGAGACGGGCACGGAGCAGCAGCGCGCCGTCGGCTTCTACCAGCGCGAGGGGTTCCGGCGGATCGCGAACTTCGGACCCTACGTCGGGGCGCCCCTGTCGGTCTGCTACTCGAAGGTCCTCTAGCCGTACCGAACCTGCCCGGCGAGTCCGTGCCGTGCGGCGCCGTGCGGTGAAGTGCCGTGCGATTCCGTGCCGTGCCGTGCCGTGCGATTCCGTGCCGTGCCGTGCCGTGCGATTCCGTGCCGTGCCGTGCGGTGCGATTCCGTGCCGTGCCGTGCGGTGCCGTGCGATGCCGTGCTCGCGGTGCCGTGCGACGCGGTGCTCGGGGTGCCGCGCGCAAGCTCGCACCGCGCCCGGTCACGACGCGCCGTCTGCCCGAGGCCGAGTGGTCACGAGCCGTCGTCTGGGCCGACGCCGAACGACGATCTCCGACCGGTCGACGCCGTGCGCGCGGGGTGTTGCGACCGCCCAGACCGCCCGGACCGCCCGGATCTCTCGGACCGCGCCGCTGAGGTCACACGACGTGCCGCCCGCGGTGCTCGACGGCGACAGTTCGAGCGACCTCGGCGGACGTGAACGGCGTGTCGAACGACCTGGCGCCCGACCGGGTCCCCGACCACGGACCAAACCCGTCCAAGCCCGATCGCGCCAGCCGAAGCGCGGCTAGCGGCGGTCGCTGTCCCCGTCCCCGTCGCCGTCGCGCTGGGCGTCCGGCGAGGACGAGGGCTCCGGCGGCGTGGCACCGGCGACCCGCTCGCCGTAGCGCGGCGGCTCCTCGGGCCGGCGCTCCGGCACCGGCGGGGCCGCGGGGGCGGCAACCGTCTCGGGGGTCTCCCCGTACCGGGGTCCGTCGTTCGTGCCGTAGCGCGGCGGGTCCGAAGGCGCACCGGCCTGCGCGCCGGGGGCCGACGTGCCGGGGTTCTGCGGGCCTCCCGGCTGCTGGTGCGGCGTGGCGTGTCCGCCGTACGGTGACTGCTGCTGCGGCGGGACCCCGCCGGGGCCCGGACGCCACGGCTGCTGCTGCTGCTGCTGCTGCTGCTGGGGAGCGTCGTTCCAGTGCGTGGACGGGGTCGCCCCGTGCTCGCCGAGGATCCGCTGCGCCTGCCCGGTCAGCTGCGGGTTGACGACGATCTGGTAGTTCGTGGCGAGCACCTGGTGCACGCTCGTGAAGTCGCGCTGCCGCTTCGTGATCGCGAACGAGACGATGCCGTAGAGCATGCCGAACGCGGCACCGATGATCGCGGCGGCCAGGATCAGGCCGCCGGCGCTTGGCGAGAACAGCGTGAGCACGATGCCGAAGAAGATGCCGAGCCACAGCCCGGACAGCGCGCCGGCGATGGCGGCACGGCCGTAGGTCATCTTGCCGGTGACCCGTTCGACCGTCTTCAGGTCGTTGCCGACGATCGAGAGCTGGTTGACGGGGAAGTCGGCCTCGGCCAACTTCGCCACCACGCGCTGCGCGTCAGGGTAGCTGTCGTACGTTCCCAGGACGTCGCCCTTGGGCAGCGTCGGGAACGCCTGGGCGGTCCTGCCGGCGAAGGGGCTCTGATTGCTCACACAGCCATCATTCACCGCACACCTTGCAATCGCACGTGCACTCTCAGGGAAGCCGCCGACCGGTCGGCGCCGACGGCGCCGTTGACCGCGCGAGCGAACCCCCACACCCGAGCGACTACGCTGGGTCGGGTGAGCGCCACGAAGGTCTTCGTCGCCCGCCTCGCCGGGTGCTCCGTCTTCGACCCCGCGGGCGACCGCGTCGGCAGGGTCCGGGACGTCCTGGTCGTCTACCGCCGGGCCGATCCCCCGCACGTCGTCGGGCTCATCGTCGAGGTGCCCGGCAAGCGCCGCATCTTCGTGAGCATCGGCCGCATCACCTCCATCGGTGCCGGGCAGGTCATCACGACCGGTCTGGTCAACATGCGCCGCTTCGAGCAGCGCGGCGGCGAGGTCCGCGTCATCGCCGAGATGCTCGGCCGCAAGGTGCTCATCAAGAACCAGCGGATCCGCGCCACCATCGAGGACGTCGCGATCGAGGACCGCGGGCAGGGCGACTGGGAGGTCGCGCAGCTCTTCCTCCGCAAGCCGAAGACCACGCCGTCGCCGTTCGGCAAGGGCCCCACGACGTTCGCGACGTGGAACGAGGTCACCGAGGACGAGCTCCCCGGCGAGGCCCAGTCCGCCGAGCACGTGATCGCCGCCTACTCCGACCTGCTGCCGGCCGACCTGGCGTCGACGCTGCTCGACCTGCCCGCCGAGCGCCGGTTCGAGGTCGCCGAGGAACTTCCCGACGACCGCCTCGCCGACGTGCTCGAGGAGATGCCCGACCAGGAGCGCATCGAGATCCTCACCCGCCTGGTCGACGCCCGTGCCGCCGACGTCCTCGACCAGATGCAGCCGGACGACGCGGCCGACGTCCTCGCCCAGTTCTCCGACGAGCGGAGCGAAGCCCTCCTGCAGCTCATGGAGCCGGAGGAGGCACAGGACGTCCGCATGCTCCTGGAGTACGAGCCGGACACCGCCGGTGGTCTGATGACCACCGAACCGGTGATCGTCTCGGCCGACGCCACCGTGGCCGAGGGCCTCGCGCTGGTCCGCCGCCACGAGCTCGCGCCGGTGCTCGGCGCCGCCGTCTGCGTCACCCTGCCGCCGTACGAGCCGCCGACCGGTCGGTTCCTCGGGCTCGTGCACTTCCAGCGGATGCTCCGCTACCCGCCGAACGAGCGGCTCGGCACGCTCATCGACCAGCAGACCGAACCGGTCCGGGTCGACGCAAGCGCCGCCGAGGTCACCCGCATCATGGCGACCTACAACCTGCTGTCCGTCCCCGTGGTCGACGACGCCCACCGTCTCGTCGGGGTGGTGACGATCGACGATGTCCTCGACCACGTCCTGCCGGACGACTGGCGAAGTCAGGGCGAGGGGGAACCCTCACCGCTTCCACGCCAACGCCCGCGCAGGACACCCGTGACGACGGGAAGGAGGACCACCCGTGGCCCGAACGGATGACAACCGTCGCGACCGTGACCGGCAAGAGGTCCGGCTCGACTCCCCGAAGGGCATGCGCACGCGTGTGCTCCCCAGCCGCCGCCGTGGTCGCGGGGACACCTTCGGTCGCGCGACCGAGGGCATCGCCCGCGGCATGGGCACGCCCTGGTTCCTCATCGGGCTCACGCTGTTCTGCGTGGTCTGGATGGGCTACAACACCCTGGCGCCGAAGCCGTGGCAGTTCGACTCGGCGGCCATCGGCTTCACGGCTCTGACGCTCGTGCTCTCGCTGCAGGCCTCGTACGCCGCCCCGCTGATCCTGCTCGCGCAGAACCGGCAGGACGACCGCGACCGCGTGCAGTTCGAGCAGGACCGCCAGCGCGCCGAACGCAACCTGGCCGACACCGAGTACCTGGCCCGCGAGGTCGTGGCCCTGCGCCTGGCGATGCGGGACATGGCGTCGAAGGACTTCATCCGCGCCGAGCTCCGCTCCCTGCTCGAGGAACTCGACCGCCGCGACGCCGACGAGGCCGGCTACGCGGACGAACACGACAGCTCCACCCGTGGCTGACGCCGTCCCCACCGACGAACAGCTCGGCACGGCGGTCCTCGCCGCGCTCGGCCGCGTCATCGACCCCGAGATCCGCCGCCCCGTCACGGAGCTCGACATGATCCGCGGTGTCGACGTGCAGCCAGGAGGCACGGTGCGCGTCGACCTGCAGCTCACGATCGTGGGCTGCCCCGCCGCCGACACCATCGAGCGCGACGTCCGCGTCGCCGCCGGGTCCGTCCCGGGGGTCGCGGCAGTCGACGTCGACGTGTCCGTGATGGCCCCGGCCACACGCGCCGCGCTGACCGAGCGGCTGCGAGCCGGTCGGCCGAAGGGCGTCCAGTTCACCGCGGACTCGCTCACCCGCGTCATCGCCGTCACGAGCGGCAAGGGCGGCGTCGGCAAGTCCACCGTCACCGTGAACCTCGCCGTCGCGCTCGCCCTCCGGGGCTTGCGGGTCGGGGTCGTCGACGTCGACGTGCACGGCTTCAGCGTCCCCGGCCTGATGGGCCTGACCGACGAGCACGGGGTCGCACCCCGCCCGACGCGGGTGGACAGCATGATCCTGCCGCCGGTGGCGCACGACGTGAAGGTCGTCTCGATCGGCATGTTCGTCGACGACGTCTCGACCGCGGTGTCGTGGCGCGGACCGATGCTGCACCGCACCGTGAACCAGTTCCTGACCGATGTGTGGTTCGGTGACCTCGACGTCCTGCTGCTCGACCTGCCTCCGGGCACCGGCGACGTCGCGATCTCGGTGGGGCAGCTGCTGCCGCACGCCGAGGTCCTGGTCGTGACGACCCCGCAGGCCGCCGCCGCCGACGTCGCCGAGCGCAGCGGGATCGTCGCTCGGCAGACCGGGCAGCGGGTCATCGGCGTGATCGAGAACATGGCCGGGCTCGTGCAGCCCGACGGCTCGGTCCTGCACCTGTTCGGCGAGGGCGGTGGCGCCGAGACCGCCGCACGACTCTCCCGCGGGCAGGACACCCCTGTTCGGGTGCTCGGCAGCGTACCGCTGTCCGTGCCGCTGCGCGAGGGCGGCGACGCGGGGGTGCCGGTGGTGCTCGGCGCCCCGGAGGACCCGTCAGCCGTTGCCCTGACGGCGATCGCCCACCGGATCACCACGATGGGACGCGGGCTCGCCGGCCGGAAGCTCGGGTTGTCGCTGTCCTAGGCTCGGGGTCATGAGCACGGATCACGTCGATGTCGACTGGGACCACGCACGCGCCACCAACCGCGCGAACTGGGACGACCGGGTGCCGATCCACGAGGGTGCCTACGCGATCGATGCCCTGTCCGACCCCGGCCACCGCTCCGACGTCGTCCGCGAAGACCTGCCGGCCCTGACGCCCTGGGTACCGAACGGCTCACTCGCGGGCCTCGACGACTGTCACCTGCAGTGCCACATCGGCACCGACACGGTTTCGCTCGCCCGCGAGGGCGCCCGATTGACCGGCGTCGACTTCTCCCCCGCGGCCCTCGCCTCGGCCGCCGGACTCGCATCACGGCTCGGCCTCGACGTCACCTGGGTCGAGACCGACGTCCTCGATGCCCGGGCCGCCGTCACCGGTGACTTCGACGTCGTGTACACGAGCATCGGCACCATCTGCTGGCTCCCCGACCTCGACCGCTGGGCTGCGCAGGTCGCTGGCCTGCTGCGCCCCGGCGGCGTGTTCTTCATCCGCGACGGCCACCCGGCGATGTACGCCCTCGACGAGGACGCCGACGAGCTCGTCACCCGGTACCGGTACTTCCCCGACGGCACGGCCCAGCAGTGGGACGACGCCGGTACCTACGCCGGCGACGGCGCGGTGGCGAACACCCGCACCTTCGAGTGGCCGCACCCGCTGTCCGAGATCGTGAACGCCCTGCTCGGCGCCGGACTGCGGCTCCGACGGCTCGACGAGGGCCGGACCCTGCCGTGGCGGTTCAGCCCCCGCATGGTCGAGACCGGCACCGGCTCGTGGGCCTGGCCGGAGCACGACCGTGACCGCATCCCGACCACGTACACGATCATCGCGACGCGAGACTGATCTCGACCCCTGGTCCGTTCGACGCATCCTGTGCGTTCGTTCATGGACAGGTCGTTCTACCACGGCGCATTATGCAAGGGCATTACACAATGCCCTTGCGGAATGTCTCGTGAGGGCTCCACCCGCCGGACGACGACGTCCGACCGAGGACAGGAGAACCGTGTGAACCAGAACACCCGCGTGCGATCGGGCCTCGTGGCCGCCATCGCCGCCGTCATCGTCGCAGGGGGCTCGCTCGCTGCGGCACCCGCCCTCGCCGCGACGACCTGCGCGACCGCCTGGAGCGCCGGCACCGCCTACAACGGCGGAGCAACCGTGAGCGAGAACGGCTCGAACTACACCGCGAACTGGTGGACACAGGGCGACGAGCCCGCGACCCACTCCGGGGCGACCGGCAGCGGTCAGCCGTGGACGTCGGCCGGCGCCTGCACCGGCGGCAGCACCGGCGGCGGGACCACGACCCCGGGCGGTGGCGGGACCACCACGCCCGGCAACGGCAGCACCGGCACCGCGAGCGGCCTGGTGTTCAGCCCGTACAAGGACATCACCGTGAACCTCGACTGGAACACGAACGTCATGAACACCGCGGTCACCGGCACACGGATCCCGGTCGTCGGGTCGAGCAACAGCCTGGTGTCGACGCGGGAACCGGGCCTCAAGGCCATCACGCTCGCCTTCGCGACCGGCACCTGCGGCAGCGAGAACTGGGGCGGAGTCGCTGCCGACGCGTTCGCCAGCGCCAACATCGCGAAGCTCGACGCGGCCGGGGTGAACTACATCGTCAGCACCGGTGGCGCCGCAGGCTCGTTCAAGTGCTCCGGCGCCGCGCTGCAGTCCTTCATCGCCCGCTACGCCTCCCCGCACATGATCGGCGTCGACTTCGACATCGAGAGCGGGCAGTCCGCGGCAGACGTGCAGAACCTGGTGAGCGCTGCGGCCCTGGCGCAGTCGAAGTACCCGGGCCTGCGCTTCTCCTTCACGCTCGCAACCCTGGCCGCGTCCGACGGTTCGTTCGGCGGGCTGAACAGCACCGGCGACGCCACCGTCAAGGCGATCAAGGCGTCGACCCTGTCGAACTACACGATCAACCTCATGACGATGGACTTCGGACGCGCGACCACGGCCAACTGCGTCATCGTCGGGTCGACGTGTCAGATGGGGCAGTCCACGATCCAGGCGGTCACGAACCTGCAGCACACCTACGGGATCGCCTCGTCGAAGATCGAGGTCACCCCGATGATCGGCGTCAACGACACCACCGACGAGGTCTTCACCCTCGCGGACGCCGACACCGTCGCCGCGTACGCCAAGTCACACGGGCTCGCCGGGGTGCACACCTGGTCGCTCGACCGGGACACCCCCTGCCCGACGGCGCAGAGCACCGCATCGCCGACCTGCAACTCCGTGGCCGGGTCTGCGCCGCTCGCCTGGACGGACCGCTTCCTGGCGGTCCTGAGGTAGGGAAGAACCGGGCGTACCTGGTCGGATCGGGCGTACTCCGTCGTTCCTTCCGACCAGGTACGCCCGATTCCACTCGCCATCGGGATCGCGACGCGACCCCGTGACGGGCGTCAGGTCGCCTCGGCGTCGAAGGGTGCCGGTTCACCCGCGGCCAGCGGCACGACGGGAGCCGTCGCGCGCACCTTCGAGGCCGTCACCTGCGCGGTCTGGACGGCTGCGGCACTGGTGCCGGAGTCGAGCAGGGCGTCGCGGATGATGCGGCGCGGGTCGTACTGGCGCGGGTCGAGCTTCTGCCACTCGATGTCGTCGAACTCGGGGCCCATCTCGTCGCGCATCCGCTCCTTCGCGGTGTCGGCGAACCGACGGACGGCCTTGACGAACTCGGCCAGCTTCTGGGCGTACATCGGCAGGCGCTGCGGCCCGAGCAAGAGGACGCCGATGACCCCGATGATCAGGATCTTGTCGAGCGGGATGTCCACGCGAGCGAGCCTAACGCGTGCTGCTGCGTTGCACCTCTAGAGTTGTCTCCCGAACGGAGTGTGCGTGTCAGAGAAAGAGTCGAACTGGAAGTTCGCCGAGGACATCGTCTCGGAGACCGAGGCGATCGCCCGTGCTCGTGAGCACTCCCTGGAACTCGGGGTCGAAGCGATCTCGCCCGCGATCGGTGCGCAGATCGCCGTCATCGCCGCAGCCTCGCGAGCCACGAGCATCATCGAGATCGGCACCGGCCTCGGGGTCTCCGGCCTGTACCTGCTCGCCGGCGCCCCGAACGCGACCCTGACCACGATCGACGTCGAGGTGGACCACCAGCAGTTCGCCCGCGACGCGTACATCAGCGCCGGCACCGCTCCCGCACGGATCCGGCTCATCCCCGGTCGGGCGAACCAGGTGCTCCCCCGCATGAACGAGGCCTCGTACGACGTCGTCCTGGTCGACGCCGACCCCGAGCACGTGATCGAGTACGTCGAGCACGGGCTGCGGCTCGCCCGTCTGGGTGGCACCGTCCTGGTGCCGCACGCCCTCTGGCGCGGACGCGTGGCCGACCCGGTGAAGCGCGACCGCGCCACCACGGACTTCCGGCTGCTCCTGACCGAGGTGTCGACCTCGGGTGCGGTGCGCAGCGCGCTGTCGCCCGCCGGTGACGGACTGCTGCAGTTGACGAAGGTCACCAACTAGCGCTCGACCCGCCGGCGTACGCGCAGGTCAGTCCAGGTGCCGCAGGTACCGCTCGGGCGACTCGAGGAACGCACGCTCGTTCCGCACCAGGTCGAGGTCGCGCCATTCTGTGCGCCGCAGGCCCCACTCGCCGACCTCGTGGATCTCGGCCCCGGGGAACGCGGCGAGCACGGGTGAGTGGGTCGAGAGCACGACCTGGCCGACACCCGTCTCGACGATGGACTGCAGGAGCCCGATCAGCGCCAGGCACCCCGAGAACGACAGGGCGGACTCCGGCTCGTCGAGGATCCAGAGCCCGGGCCACTGCGACCGGTGGATCACGAAGTCGAGGAACGACTCACCGTGGCTCCGCTCATGGAACAGCGGCTCGGCTCCCCCGGGGTGCTGTTCGAGGTAGGTGAAGACCCCGTGCATGGTCTCCGCGCGCAGGAAGAAGCCGGACCGCACCGCGCCGGGCTCCCGGTGCAGGGCGATGTGCTCCCAGAGCTGCGATTCGCTCGGGCGGGTGCTGTGCCCGGACTTCGTCGAGCCACCCTCTGGCCCCATGCCGAAGGCGAGCGCCATCGCCTCGACCAGGGTGGACTTGCCGGCACCGTTCTCACCGACCAGCACCGTCACCGGAGCGAGGTCGAGCCCGTCGTCGAGCAGCTGCCGCACGGGCGCGAGCGTGGCCGGCCAGACGTCGCGCCGCATCGGGTCGGGCGCGTACTCCTCGACACGGCGGATCGGCAGTCTCGTCCTCGGCACGGCCCCATCCTGCCGAAGCCCACCGACAGGGCCGCGGATGCCCCGTCGCGGGGTCGGCAGCGGACAGACGGAAGGCCCGGAGCGTACACGCTCCGGGCCTTCCGTTCTGGTGCTTCGACGTACTAGGCCGAGACGACCTCAGCGAGTGCGTCGTGGAGTTCCTTGGCCTCGGCATCGTTGACCGAGACGACCAGGCGGCCTCCACCTTCGAGCGGAACCCGCACGATGATGAGTCGACCCTCCTTAACAGCCTCCATCGGCCCGTCACCGGTCCTCGGCTTCATGGCTGCCATCAGATGTCCCCTTTCGTGCAGTAAATGCAGCCCCATTATCCCGTACGGAGGGGGCAACTGCGAAACCGCCCAGGTTGGGGGTGTCGGATGTGCCGTCCGGATGCTCCGCAGAACGCGGATCCAGGGGCCTCCGGCGCCCCGCATCGATCACGGCGGGGTCCAGTCGTAGCCGTCGATCCACCACGTGGAGTACAGCCAGACCCACTGCAGCCCGACGAACGCGACGACGACGGCCACGCGGTACACCCGCGACCGTGGCAGCGCGACGATACCGAGCAACGGCGCGATCGGCACGAGGATGCGCCACGTGCTCGACTGCGGGAAGAACACCGCGAGCAGGTACACGAGGTACGCCACGCCCCAGAGTCGGAGCTCGATGCCGATCGAGCGTGCGGCGGGCATGCACACGAACGCGGCGAACCCGGCGAGCACGACGACGAGCAGCACCGTTCCGGCCGGCTGCCCGAACCACCACCCGAACCCCTGCACCCACGGCGCGAACGGCACGAGTTCCTTCCACCCGATGTACGACGACCGCCAGGCGAGCTCGGTGTCGGTGTAGGCCTTCGGCACCCCGGTGACGGCCCACGCGATCGCCGGCCAGGCCAGACCGACCAGACCCGACACCGTGGCGACCACCGCGGGCGGTACGAGCCGGCGGAGGCTCAGCGGTTCCGAGGAGCGCACCCACGCCGGGCGGATCGCCCACGCGGCCACGAAGAGCACCACCAGGAACGCGAAGGCGAGCCCCGTCGGTCGCGTCATGCCGAGCAGCAGCACGACGGGCAGCATCGCCCACCACCGCCGGTCCACCATGAGCAGCAGCGCGACGAGCAGCAGGAACAGCCCCATCGCCTCCGCGTAGGCCACCTGGAACATCGCCGACACCGGTGCGACGCAGAACAGCACCGTGGCGAACGTCGCCCGTGCGGGGTCGAGGAACCGGCCCATGAGCCGGCGGAACACCAGCGCGGCCCCGAGTCCAGCGAGCAACGACACCGAGACCGCCACGAACTCGAACGACGCTCCGGTGAGCGTCATGAGCGCCCGCACCAGGAACGGGTACGCGGGCATGAACGCCCACGCGTTCTCGGTCACGTGCCCGGCGGCATCGACCGGCAGCGTCGACGGGTACCCGCCCGTGGCGATCACGCGGTACCAGGCGCCGTCCCAGATCGCCGCGAACGACAGGTAGCCCGGGCTCTGCACGGTGAACGAGTTCGCCGCTTGCACACCCGCGAACGCGAGCATCATGGCACCGGTGACGAGCCGCGCCAGCACGTAGACGACCGTGATGCGCACCCACCACGGGACGACCCGGTACCGGGCCCGCCAGCGGCTCCGAGCAGGGGTCCTCCGGGTGGCCCCCGCCGTCGTCAGGCCGTCAGCCACCGACGCAGCCCGGCCTCGACCGCGGTGATCTGCGCGACCGGCACCTGCTCGTCGTCGTGGTGGGCGAAGACCGGCTCGCCGGGGCCGTAGTTGACCGCGGGGACCCCGAGCGCCGAGAAGCGTGCGACGTCGGTCCAGCCGTACTTCGGACGGGGCTCCGGTCCGCCGACGGCGGTGACGAAGTCCTGCGCGAGCGGGGCGTCGAGACCGGGGCGGGCACCGGCGGCGAGGTCGACGATCGTGACCTCGTACCCGTCGAACAGCTCGCGGATGTGGGCGACGGCCTCGTCGGCCGAGCGCGAGGGGGCGAACCGGTAGTTCACGTGCACCATCGCCTCGTCCGGGATGATGTTGCCCGCGATGCCGCCGCTGATGCCGACCGCGTTCAGGCCCTCGCGGTACTCGAGCCCGTCGACCGTGACGGTACGCGGCTCGTACTCGGCCAGGGTGGCCAGGATCGGGGCCGTCTTGTGGATGGCGTTGTCGCCGATCCAGCTCCGGGCGCTGTGCGAGCGCTTGCCGAACGTGCGGATCTCGGCGCGGAGGTTGCCGTTGCACCCGCCCTCGATCTGCGCCCCGGACGGCTCGCCCAGGATGGCGAAGTCGGCGGCGAGGAGTTCGGGTCGCGTCCGGGCCAGGCGGCCGAGACCGTTCAGGGCGTCGCTCACCTCTTCGTGGTCGTACCAGACCCACGTGACGTCGACCGAGGGGTCGACCAGGTCGTACGCGAGCTTGAGCTGCACCGCGCAGCCCGCCTTCATGTCGACGGTGCCGCGGCCCCAGAGGATCTCGGTGCCGTCCTCGGCGGTCCGGAACTCGGTCGGCAGGTTGTCGTTGAGCGGGACGGTGTCGATGTGACCGGCGATGACGACCCGGCGGTCGCGGCCCAGGTTCGTCCGCGCCACGATCGCGTCGCCGTCACGGATCACCTCGAGGTGCGGAAGCGGTGCGAGCACGGCCTCGATCGCGTCGGCGAGGGCCTGCTCGTTGCCGGACACCGACTCGATGTCGCAGATGGCACGGGTGATGTCGATGGACGAGGCGGTGAGGTCGAGGTGCTCCGGCATGCGGGCAGCCTACCGGCCACCCCTCGCACCGCCCCGGCAGTCCGGACGGTCGGCAACCCAACCGCCCCGGCAGTCCGGACGGTCGGCAACCCGACCGCCCCGGCAGTCCGGACGGACGGTGCCTGCCGACCGGCGCTCGGTACCCTGGAGCCGTGACCGACACGACTGCCACCGACCGCCCGACCCACGCCTGGGGCCACGGCCTCGCGACGATCGCCGCCGACGGCACGACGCTCGACACCTGGTATCCCGAGACGCACCTCGGCGCGCTTCCCTCCGACGCCGTGTTCCCTGCCGAGCTGCAGGCGCACGTCGGTGACGACCCCCGCCGCGAGGTCCGGATCGAGCCCGTCACCACCGAGATCACGATCGACGCCGGCCCGACGAGCACCCCGGACGCGTACCTCCGCCTGCACCTGCTGAGCCACCTGCACGTCCGCCCGAACGAGGTCTCCCTCGACGGTGTCTTCGGCCACCTGCCGATCGTCGCGTGGACGAACGCCGGCCCGGTGCACCCCGAGTCCCTGACGCGCCTGCGCCCGTCGCTGCAGCGCGCCGGCATCGCCGTGCACGCGATCGACAAGTTCCCGCGCCTGGTCGACTACGTCGTGCCGGACCGCGTGCGGATCGGCGACGCGAACCGCGTCCGCCTCGGCGCACACCTGGCGCCGGGCACGACCGTCATGCACGAGGGCTTCGTGAACTTCAACGCCGGCACCCTCGGCGACGCCATGATCGAGGGCCGCGTCTCGCAGGGCGTCGTCGTCGGCAACGGCACCGACATCGGCGGCGGCGCCTCGATCATGGGCACCCTGTCCGGCGGTGGCACGCACCGTGTCTCGCTCGGCGAACGCGCGCTGCTCGGCGCGAACGCGGGCCTCGGCATCTCGCTCGGCGACGACTCCGTCATCGAGGCCGGTCTCTACGTCACGGCAGGCACGAAGGTGGTGCTGGTCGGCGCGGCCCCGAACGCCGACGGCACCCCGAAGACCGTCAAGGCCGCCGAGCTCTCCGGAACCCCGAACATCCTGTTCCGCCGCAACAGCGTCAGCGGCGCCGTCGAGGCGCTGCAGCGCAAGGGCGAGGGCATCCAGCTGAACACCGCGCTGCACGCGTAGCGTCCCGCGGCCGACGCACCCGCCTGGAGGCCCGGTGCCGGTCCACGAGACCGCCACCGGGACTCCAGGCCGTTGCGCCCAGAGCCCCACCCCGCGAGCGGTCACGACACGCCGCCCGCGGGCGGCGTGGGCGCACGAACCGTCGTTTCGACACCCGCCGGACGACAGTTCGCGACCACTCGGCGAAGGCGAGCGGCGCGTCCCACCTCCCCGCGCCCGACCCGACCGCCTGGAGGCCCGGCGCCGGTCCACGAGACCGCCACCGGGCCTCCAGGCCGTTGCGTCCAGAGCCCCACCCCGCCCCGCGAGCGGTCACGACACGCCGCCCGCGGGCGCCGAGAGCGCACGAACCGTCGGTTCGACACCCGCCGGACGACAGTTGTCGACCACTCGGCGAAGGCGAGCGGCGCGCCCCGCCTCCCCGCGCCCGACCCGACCGCCTGGAGGCCCGGTGCCGGTCCACGAGACCGCCACCGGGCCTCCAGGCCGTTGCGTCCAGTGCCCCACCCCGCCCCGCGAGCGGTCACGACACGCCGCCCGCGGGCGGCGTGGGCGCACGAACCGTCGGTTCGACACCCGCCGGACGACAGTTCGCGACCACTCGGCGGAGGCGAGTGGCGCGTCCCGCCTCCCTGCAAGCGGGCGGAATACCAACCGGCGCACACGCACGAGCGCCCCGCGCCACGGAACCGTGGGGCGGGGCGCTCGGAGTCGGTCAGCGCGTGGGGACGTCGCGCTCGGGCGCGCCCACGTAGAGCTGCTGGGGGCGACCGATCTTGTTCAGCGGGTCGTTGTTCAGCTCGCGCCACTGGGCGATCCAGCCCGGCAGACGACCGATGGCGAACAGGACGGTGAACATCCGCGGCGGGAAGCCCATCGCCTTGTAGATGATGCCGGTGTAGAAGTCGACGTTCGGGTAGAGCTTGCGGCTGACGAAGTACTCGTCCTCGAGCGCGATCTGCTCGAGCTCCATCGCGATGTCGAGCAGGTCGTCCTGCACGCCGAGGGACTCGAGGACCTCGTGCGCGGACTCCTTGACGAGCTTGGCGCGCGGGTCGTAGTTCTTGTAGACGCGGTGTCCGAAGCCCATGAGCTTGACGCCCTGCTCCTTGTTCTTCACCCGCTCGACGAAGCGCGTGACGGGCTCGCCCGAGTCCTTGATCTGCTGGAGCATCTCGAGCACGGCCTCGTTCGCACCGCCGTGCAGCGGGCCGTACAGGGCGTTGATGCCGGCCGAGATCGAGGCGAACATGTTCGCCTTCGTCGAGCCGACCATGCGCACCGTCGAGGTCGAGGCGTTCTGCTCGTGGTCCTCGTGCAGGATGAGGAGCCGCTCGAGCGCCTTCGAGAGCACCGGGTTGGGCTTGTAGGTCTCGGCCATGGTGCCGAAGTTCAGCCGCAGGAAGTTGTCGACGAAGGACAGCGAGTTGTCCGGGTACAGGAACGCCTGCCCGATGGCCTTCTTGTGGGCGTAGGCCGCGATGACCGGGAGCTTGGCGAGGAGCCGGACGGTCTGCAGCTCGACCTTCTCGGGGTCGTCGACGTCCATGTCGTCCTCGTAGTACGTGGACAGGGCGCTCACGGCGCTCGAGAGCACGGACATCGGGTGCGCCGAGTGTGGCAGGGCGTCGAACAGGCGGCGGAGGTCTTCGTGCAGCAGGGTGTGCCGACGGATGCGGGCGTCGAACTGCTCGAGCTCGGTGGGGGTCGGCAGCTCGCCGTAGATCAGGAGCCACGCGACCTCGAGGAAGGTGCAGTTGCCGGCGATCTGGTCGATCGGGTACCCGCGGTAGCGCAGGATGCCCTGGTCGCCGTCGATGTAGGTGATCGCGCTCTTCGTCGCACCGGTGTTCACGAACCCGTAGTCGAGCGTGTTCATCCCGGTCTGCTTCTTGAAGGTCGAGATGTCGATCGCGGACGCGCCGTCGACGCTCTGCAGGATCGGGAACTCCGCCGTGCCACCCGGGAACGTCAGCGTCGCGGTCGCGCCCTGCTGTTCGGCGGCGGGACTCACGGGGACGGGCGTGGTGGGCGGTGTGGCCGTCTTCTGAGCGTCATTGGCAGTGTCAGTCACGAGGACAGCCTAATCGCGGCACCTGTCGGTCGTGCACACATCCCAGGTGACGATTTGGTGGTTCCCACGGATTGCGGGTCCCACCCGGAGTACTCGTGTCCGTGCTACGCGGTGCCGAGGCGACGGCTGCTCGCCAGTCGCTGCGACGCTGCGGCGATGCGTTCGTCGGTCGCGGTCAGGGCCACGCGGACGTGTTCGCCCCCTGCTGCGCCGTAGAACGTGCCCGGTGCGACGAGTATCCCGCGGTCGGCGAGCCAGGCCACGGTGTCGAGTGCGGGTTCGCCACGGGTGGCCCAGAGGTAGAGCCCGGCCTCGCTGTGGTCGATCCGGAACCCGGCGTCCTCGAGTGCTCCCCGGAGCATGTTCCGGCGCGCCCGGTAGCGGGCCTTCTGCTGCTGGACGTGGCTCTCGTCCTGCAGCGCGACGACCATGGCCTGCTGCACGGGCAGCGGCGGCATGAGCCCGGCGTGCTTCCGGACGGCCAGGACGTCGGCCAGGATCGCGGCGTCACCGGCGACGAAGGCCGCACGGTAGCCGGCGAGGTTCGACTGCTTCGACAGCGAGTACACGCTCAGCACGCCGTCGAGCGAATCACCGACCACCCGGGGGTCCAGGATCGTGGGCGTCGGGGTGGTGGCGTACTCCGGGTCCCACCCGAGCTCGGCGTAGCACTCGTCGCCGACGATGACGGCCCCGAGCTCGCGGGCGCGCACCACGGCGGCACGGAGTTCGTCGAGGGTCAGCACGCGGCCGTCCGGGTTGCCCGGGGAGTTCAGCCACACGAGCTTCGTGGTGGACGGCCACGCCGCGGGGTCGTCCGAGGCGAGGGCATCGGCCCGGACCAGTGCGGCGCCGAGCTCGTACGTCGGGTACGCCGCGGCCGGGAACACCACGGTGTCACCGGGGCCGATGCCGAGCCAGAGCGCCAGGCCCGCGATGAACTCCTTCGAGCCGATCGTCGGCAGCGCGTTCGCCTCGGTCAGGGCGACACCGTGCCGACGGCCGTACCAGTCGGCGATGGCCTGCCGCAGCGCCGGGGTGCCGGCGACCTGCGGGTAGGCGTGCGCGTCGGTCGCGGTGGCCAGGGCGGTGCGGACGACCTCGGGCGTGGGGTCGACGGGCGATCCGACGCTGAGGTCGACGATGCCGCCCTCGTACGCCGCGGCGCGCTGCTTGAACGGGACGAGCTGGTCCCAGGGGAAGTCGGGGAGGTCGAGCGCCACGAGGGGTCCGGTCAGCCGCGGACGGGCTCGGCCGCGACGACGGGGTGGTCCTTGTGGATCACGCCGACCTTCGCGGCGCCACCGGGCGACCCGACCTCGTCGAAGAACTCGACGTTGGCCTTGTAGTAGTCGGCCCACTGGTCGGGCAGGTCGTCTTCGTAGTAGATGGCCTCGACGGGGCAGACCGGCTCACACGCACCGCAGTCGACGCACTCGTCGGGGTGGATGTAGAGCGAGCGGTCACCCTCGTAGATGCAGTCGACCGGGCATTCGTCGATGCAGGCTCGGTCCTTGACGTCGACACAGGGCTGGGCGATCACGTAGGTCACGGTTCGGGTGCTCCCTTCGACGAGCGGGTTCGAGTCTACTCGCGGCCCGGGGCCGTCCGGGACCGCAGCCCCGACAGGTCCGGCCACGCGAGGACCAGGGCGGCGATGACCGCGGGGGCGAAGGTCCACACGTACCCGGCCGCGTTGGCGAGGACGAGCGGCGAGCTCTCCCCGCCGACCGACACGAGCACCTGCGTCGCGACGAGGATCCCGATGCCGATCGCGGCCGTCATCGCCCGCGAGCGGTAGACGAGCCGCACGCCCACGGTCAGACCGAGCACGATGAGGGTGGTGACGACGAGTCCGACCGGGAACGCGCCGATCGTCTGCTGGTGCGTGACCGTCCCGAGGCCGCCGGCGAGCATCCCGAGCAGCAGCGAGACGACGACCGCCGCGGCCTTGCCCTGACCGGACATCTCGGCGTAGCTCTGCGGCGCCGCCGGCTGCGGGGCCGCGTCGTGCCGGAACGCCTCGACCGCCGGGGCGTGCTGCCGGACGCCGTGCGGCATCACCCACGACAGGTCCGCGGGGTCGGCGGGGTCCACGGGGTCGACGGCGACCTGGGAGCGGTACTGCTCGACCGCCGCACGCACCTTGGCCCGGACCGGCAGGACGTCGACCGTGACGTCGGCCTGACCGCCGGCGGGGTCGACGATCATCGAGAACGGGACTTCCTCGGCTCGGGCCGCGTACCGCGCCGCGTGGTGCACGCGCACGTGGTCGGGGTGCCCGTAGCCGCCGTCGTCGGCGTAGCTGATCACGGCGTCGGCACCGGTGGAGCGGATCGCGGCGCGGACGTCGTCCACGACCTCGCCCAGGTCGGCCGCGGTCAGCGAGTCGGCCGGGGCGTCGTCCGCGGCGGTGGCCCGCCCGTCCGGTCCCCACTGCATGCCGGAGTCGACGTAGCGACGCTCCGGCAGATCGGTCGGCCGGGCACCGCGCCCGCCGAGCCACAGGTGCTGCGGGCCGCCGAGGGCGGCGAGGGCTGCGGCGATCTCGGTCTCCCGGTGCCGTGCCACCCGCGCGGGGTCGCCCGCCAGCGGGGCCAACTGCTCCGTGAGCATCTCGCCGCGCTCGCCCCGGGTCGCGGTGAGCACGGTCACTCCGGCGCCGCGCTCGAGCAGGGTCGCGATGGTCCCGCCCGACGAGAGCGTCTCGTCGTCGGGGTGGGCGTGCACGATCAGGACGCGCTCGGGGCGCGTGGCGGGGGCCTTCGACATCGTCCCCCAGGGTACGGGACTAGCGGGGCGTGACGATGTAGGTCGCCGTGACGCCGCCGCTGTCCTTGCTCTCCGAGAAGGTCAGGACGACGCGGTGGGCGTCGCTCCGGAACATGCCGAACGCGCTCGACGAGTCCACACGCTTCGCCGACTCGGTGTACCCGGCCTCGGTGAGCTGCTGCACGGCGGCTTGGAAGTCGTCGACCGAGGCCGCCCGGACCTGCGCCACCCACCCCGAGCCGTTCGGTCCGGCTCCCCCGCCGAGCACGGTGCCGTCGACGAGCGGGACGTCGGCCGACGGGAACCCGTCCGGCACCTTGCCGTCGGAGGTCACGTCCGCGCCCTTGAGCGCCGTGTTGAGCGCGCCGTCGATGCCACCCGCGACCGAGGACATGCCGTCCTGGATCGCCTTGCCGTCGATGCCCGCGACCCCGTCGGCCACGTTCGACGCGACGGAGGACCCGAGGTCGGTGGCCTGCTGCACGGCCTGGGTCGAGCAGCCGGTGAGCCCGGCCAGGGCGATGCCGGCAGCGACCGCGGCGATCAGCGGGGTACGGAGGGAGCGCATGGCGCGACCGTAACGGACGAGCCGGGAGGCCCGGCGCGAGTTGGCTGTGAACGTGCCGTCCCCGCGGCGGTCACGTGCGCGGCGGGGCCGCCCCGGGCCTCCTTCCCGACGAACGGGTCAGTCGACGTACGCGCGCGTCGCCGCGACCAGGGCGTCGACGCCGACCGGGATCGCGGTCTCGGCCTGCGGCGCGTAGAACGGCGAGTGGTTGCTCGGGATCTCCTCGCCGCGGCGGAAGCGCTCCGGGTCGGTGATGCCCGTGAACCAGTACACGAGCGGCGCTCCGGCGGCGGTGGCGAGCTGGCCGACGTCCTCCGACGCCATGGCGAGCCCGATCTCCAGGTCGCGGGCTCCCGGCACCTCGGCGCGGATGGCCTCGAGCACGGTGGCAGCGGCCTCGGCGTCGTTCACGGTGACCTCGGCGCCCGGTGCACGCACGATCGTCGGCTCGGACAGGCCGCCGGCCGTGCTCTCGGCACGGACGATGCGCTCGATCGAGGCGATGATGCGCTGGCGGGTCTCCTCGTTGCGGGCCCGGGTCGAGATCTCGATGACGGCCTCGTCGGGGATGATGTTCGCCCGCGTGCCGGCGTGGAAGCTGCCGACGGTGACGACTCCCGCGTCGCTCGGCGAGACCTCGCGGGCGACGACGGTCTGCAGCCGCACGACGGCCGAGGCCGCGGTGACGACCGGGTCGAGCGAGGCCTGCGGGGCCGAACCGTGCGCCCCACGACCGTTGAAGGTCACCGTCAGCCGGTCGCTCGACGCCATCACGGGGCCGGTGCCGACGGCGACGATGCCGACCGGTGCGGGCGCGGAGTGCTGCCCGAGCACGACGTCCGGCTTCGGGAACCGTTCGACCAGGCCGTCCTCGACCATCGCGCGGGCGCCGGAGATGACTTCTTCCGCGGGCTGGAAGACGGCGACGACCGTGCCGCGCCAGTCCCCCGTGGTCGCGACCAGGCGCTCCAGCGTGCCGAGCAACCACGTGACGTGGATGTCGTGGCCGCAGGCGTGCATGGTCGGGACCTCGCGGCCCTCGTCGTCCGTGCCGACGTGCTCGCTGGCGTAGGCCAGGCCGGTCCGCTCCTGCACGGGCAGGCCGTCCATGTCGGCGCGGAGCCAGACCACGGGGCCCTCGCCGTTCGACACGACACCGACGACGCCGGTGCCGCCGACGCCCGTCGTCACCTCGATCCCACCGATCTCGGCGAGCTTCGCAGTGATGACACCGGCGGTGCGGTGCTCCTGGAAGCCGAGCTCCGGGTGGGCGTGCAGGTCCTGGTAGATCGAGAGCAGGTCGAGAGTCACGGTGCCCACGGTACAACCGCGAACGGCCCGGCCACCTGCTGCAGGTGACCGGGCCGTCGGACGGAGGACGGGCCTCCGCGGGTGTTGCGCGTGCTGGTGCCTACGCGTCCTGACGCTTCAGACGGGCGTAGGAGCGCTGGCGGGCCTGCGCGTCGAGCTCGACCTTGCGGATGCGGACGGCGTCGGGGGTGACCTCGACGCACTCGTCCTCGCGCGCGAACTCCAGGCACTCCTCGAGGGAGAGCTGGCGCGACGGCGTCATCGACTCGAAGGAGTCGGCGTTCGCCGAACGCATGTTCGTGAGCTTCTTCTCCTTCGTGATGTTGACGTCCATGTCGTCGGCGCGCGAGTTCTCGCCGATGACCATGCCCTCGTAGACCTCTTCGGTCGGGTTGACGAAGAACGTCATCCGCTCCTGGAGGTTCGTGATGGCGAACGGCGTGACGACACCCGAACGGTCGGACACGATCGAGCCGTTGATGCGGGTCTGGATCGAGCCGGCCCACTCGTCGTAGCCGTGCGAGATCGCGTTGGCGATGCCGGTACCGCGGGTCTCGGTCAGGAACGACGTGCGGAAGCCGATCAGGCCACGCGACGGGACGATGAACTCCATGCGCACCCAGCCGGTGCCGTGGTTCGTCATGTTCTCCATGCGGCCCTTGCGAGCGGCCATGAGCTGCGTGATCGCGCCGAGGTACTCCTCCGGCGTGTCGATCGTCATGTGCTCGTACGGCTCCAGCAGCTTGCCGTTGTCGTCACGCTTCGTGACCACCTGGGGCTTGCCGACGGTGAGCTCGAAGCCCTCACGACGCATCTGCTCGACGAGGATGGCCAGTGCGAGCTCGCCGCGACCCTGGACCTCCCACGCGTCCGGACGACCGATGTCGAGGACCTTGAGCGAGACGTTGCCGATGAGCTCGCGGTCGAGGCGCTCCTTGACCATGCGGGCGGTCAGCTTGTGGCCCTTGACCTTGCCGACGAGCGGGCTGGTGTTCGTGCCGATCGTCATCGAGATCGCCGGGTCGTCGACCGTGATGGTCGGCAGCGGACGGACGTCCTCGGGGTCGGACAGGGTCTCACCGATGGTGATCGTGTCGAAACCGGCGACCGCGACGATGTCACCGGGGCCGGCCGACTCGGCCGGGTAGCGCTCGAGCGCCTTGGTGATGAGGAGCTCGGTGATGCGGGCGTTGACGACGGTGCCGTCGTGCTTGACCCACGCGACCGTCTGACCCTTCTTCATCGTGCCGTGGAAGATGCGCAGCAGCGCGAGGCGACCGAGGAACGGCGACGCGTCGAGGTTGGTGACGTGGGCCTGCAGCGGGTGCTGGTCGTCGTACTTCGGCGCCGGCACGTGCTGCAGGATGGCTTCGAACAGGGGCTCGAGATCGTCGTTGTCGGGCAGCTCGCCGTCGTTCGGCTTGTTGCGCGACGCGGCACCGTTGCGGCCCGAGGCGTAGACCACGGGGACGTCGAGGATCGCGTCGAGGTCGAGGTCGTCGACCTCGTCCGACAGGTCCGAGGCCAGGCCGAGGAGCAGGTCCTGCGACTCGGAGACGACCTCGTCGATGCGGGAGTCGGGGCGGTCCGTCTTGTTGACGAGCAGGATCACCGGGAGCTTCGCTGCGAGGGCCTTGCGGAGCACGAAGCGGGTCTGGGGCAGCGGGCCCTCGGACGCGTCGACGAGCAGGACGACACCGTCGACCATGGACAGGCCGCGCTCGACCTCGCCACCGAAGTCGGCGTGGCCGGGGGTGTCGATCACGTTGATGGTGATGGGACCGCCCGCGCCGAACTCACTGGCGTGCTTGCCGTTGTAGAGCACCGACGTGTTCTTCGCGAGGATCGTGATGCCCTTCTCGCGCTCGAGGTCGTTCGAGTCCATCATCCGGTCTTCGCCCTCGAAGTGGGCGTCGAACGAGTTGGTCTGCGTGAGCATCGCGTCGACGAGGGTGGTCTTGCCGTGGTCGACGTGTGCCACGATGGCGACGTTGCGCAGGTCGGACCGGGTGGCGAGCGCCATACAGGACATCCTTCAATTTCTGGGAGAGTGTCGGGCCAGTGTTTTCACAGCACCGCACCCGTGGGCAGAACGCCCGACACGCCAGTCTACCGGTAGTTCGCAAGCGACAGGAGTACAGCGCATGAGCCGTCGGCGAACGTGGGTCGAGATCACCATCGTCCTGCTGCTCTCGCTCGGTGCCAGCGCCCTCTACTCGATCCTGCAGATCATCGACGACCTGTCGCAGACGACCCCGCTCGGCGAGCAGTCGACGGCCCTGAACACCTCGTCGACGACGGTGCAGTACGTCGACCTCGCCCGGCAGCTCCTCGGCATCGCGGTGGACCTGGCCCCGGTCGCGCTCGTCTGCTACCTGCTGTGGAGCACGTCGCGGCCGCACCTCGGCCGGCTCGGGATCGACCGGTTCCGGGCGAAGCCGGACCTGGGTGGCCCGGCGCTCATCGCCCTGTGCATCGGGATCCCGGGGCTGGCGCTGTACTTCACGGGGCGGGCGCTCGGCATCACGGTCGCGGTCGACCCCGCCGCGCTCAACTCCTACTGGTGGACGGTCCCGGTCCTGCTGCTGTCCGCGATCCGCTCGGGCCTGCAGGAAGAGGTGATCGTGATCGGGTACCTCTACGCCCGACTCGGCGACCTGGGCTGGGGCCGCTGGCAGATGATCCTGTCGACCGCCCTGCTGCGCGGCAGCTACCACCTGTACCAGGGGTTCGGGGCGTTCATCGGCAACGCGGTGATGGGCATCGTGTTCGGCTGGATCTACACGAGGTGGGGCCGGCTCCTGCCACTCGTCATCACGCACGCCCTGCTCGACGCGGTGGTCTTCGTCGGGTACCCCTGGGTGGCGCACGCGTTCCCGCAGATGTTCTCGTAGACCACGGCAGCGGCGCGTCGACGCGCCACTGGCCGTTCAGCGCGTCACGGAGCGCATCCACAGCCCCCGCACAGCGCGCCGAGGGGCAACCCCCGCCGGGCCGCCCTACCGTTGGACCCATGAGCATCCCCGCGATCGGCGAGTCCGCCCCGTCGTTCACCCTGCCGGGGATGGTCGTGCGCGGCGGCGTCCGCACCGACGACGAGTACGACCTGTCCGCCGAGATCGGCCGGACCGTGGTGCTGGCCTTCTACCCGGGCGACGCGACGGCGGTCTGCACGGCCCAGCTCTGCAGCTACCAGGCCGAACTCGACGAGTTCACCGACCTCGGCGCGACCGTGTGGGGCATCAGCCCGCAGGCACTCGACTCGCACGAGGGGTTCGCCCGCGGGTCCTCGCTCGCGTTCCCGCTGCTCAGCGACACCGCGGGTTCGGCGATCCGCGCATACGGGGTGCAGGCACCGGGCATCGGCCTGCGCCGATCGGTCTTCGTGATCGGCCCCGACGGCGTGGTCCGGTGGCGGCACATCGGCCTGGTCGGCCTGCGGTTCCCGAAGGCCGAGACCATCCGCGAACAGATCGAACTACTCGTTTCGTGACCGTCGGCGTGGGAGTCCACTGAGTGCGCCGAGATGGGGTATTGACACCCAAACTGGGGGCGACGACCATGGACGGCACGAGGGTCCGTCCAGGATCTGCCTCCCCGGGGAATCGGGTCGTCCGGAGATACGCGCCGGTGTGTCACACCCGCTCCCCGGGCGTCTCCGGGGAGGCATCTCGTACCCTCGTCCGGTGCCC
Source organism: Curtobacterium sp. MCPF17_003 (assembly GCF_003224385.1). NCBI lineage: Bacteria > Bacillati > Actinomycetota > Actinomycetes > Micrococcales > Microbacteriaceae > Curtobacterium > Curtobacterium sp. MCPF17_003. Next base: position 55,626 of record NZ_QKLC01000007.1, read on the forward strand.
ATCACCATCGTCGCCCCCGGCCTGCGCGCCCTCGCCGTCGTCCTCTGGGTCGTGGCCGTCGTGCTCGTCCCGCTGGCCCTGCTCGGCGGCGGCGCCCCCTTGCTCGTGCCGATCCCGAGCATCGCCGTCGCGTTCGTCGCGTGGGCGGCGCTGTGGCGTCCCCGGATCGAGCTGACGCCCGAGCACCTGCGCATCGTGGACGTCCGGCGGACCAGCACCTACACCTGGTCACGCATCGGCGAGGTGCGCACGAAGTACGGCATCGAGGTGGTCACCAGCGAGGGCGTCCGTCGCGTCTGGATCGCGACCCGCCCGACGGCGCGTCTCGCCGCGCACACCGGTGACCAGCCGGGAGGCCCGGATCGCCTGGACGTCGACGCTGCGGCCGCGCGGATGCTGGCCCACGTGCCCGCCCCGGCCGAGCAGGACGGCCCGCCCCCGTCGACCGTGACGGCTGCGCCGATCACGCACCGCACCCACGGCTGGACGATCCTGGCGATGGTCGTGCTCGGGGTCGCGGCGTCGCTGGCAGCGGCACGGTTCTAGCGGTCGCGCAGCTCTGGTCGCCGTGCCGGTCGGACGGTAGGCCGACGCAGGACGACACCCCCGACGTCGTGCGACGTCGGGGGTGTCGTTCGTGAACGGTGTCGTTCGTGCGCGCTGTCGTTCGTGCGCGCGGTGCCGACTACTTCGTGTAGCCGACGTCCTGCCACTTGACCGAGGACTGCTGGAACTGCGCCGGACCGTAGTTCACCAGGTCCTTGCGCACGCCCCAGGCGTACGGCTCGGCGAACAGCGGGATGGTGCCGGCGACCGCGACGATCTTCTTGTCGATGGCCTGCGCGTCCTTGATGCGGGCATCCGGGTCGAGCTCGCCGTTCGCCTTGTCCCAGGCGGCACCGAGCGAGTCGTCCGTCACGCCGGTGTAGTTCTGGCCGGCGTCGGCGGGGTAGTAGATCGACTTCAGCGACGAGATCGGGAACGGCGTGCCCTGCCACGCGAAGTACGTGGCGTCGAAGTCACGGGTCGTCGTGGTGATGTACTTCGTGAAGAAGTCGTCGGTGGGCACGGTGTCGATGGTCACCTTGAAGCCGGCGAGCTTGGTCTGCTGCTGCACGAGCTGCGCGACGTTCGCCGAGTTCGGGTTGTCCGACGGGATCACGAAGCGGACGTCGAGCTCCTTGCCGCCCTTGGTCGCGTAGCCGTCCGAGCCGATCTTCCAACCGGCGTCCTCGAGCTTCGACTTCGCCTTGTCGGTGCTGTAGCCGTAGACGCTCGACACGTCGTCCTGGTAGCCCTGCTGACCGGGCAGGTACGTCAGGTTGTTGAGCACGTCACCCGGGCTCTTCACCGGGGACAGGATCGCCTGGGCGAGCACCTTGCGGTTGATCGCCTGCGCGAACGCCTGGCGCACGTCCTGGTCCTTGAAGACGTCCGACGTGCCGTTCAGCGTGATCTGCCGCTGCGTGGTGCCGAGCGACCGCTCGATCTTCGAGTCGGAGCGCGAGTTCGCCGTCTTGAGGTTGTCAGCGCTGCCGTTCAGGTTGAAGGCGTCGAGCTCCTTGTTGCCGTACGCCTGGGCGACACCGTCACGGGAGACCGTCTTGAAGACGATCGTGTCGAGCTTGCCCTCGTCGCCCCACCACTTCGGGTTCTTCTCGAAGGTCACGACGCCACCGTTGGCGTCGAAGGACTTCAGGATGTACGGGCCACCGGAGACGTAGGTCGTGCCGTCGGCGGCGTACGGTCCCTTGGCCCAGGCCTTGTTGAAGTGGTCCGGGGTGTCGACGGCCCAGTACGGGTAGATCGCTGTGAAGACCGACGCCCAGTCGGCGTTGGTCTTCGAGAACGTCATGATGACGTCACGCTCGTCGGAGCCCTGTCTGACCGAGTCCACGTCCTCCCACACGTTGGTGGCGAGGGGCGCGAAGGCCTCGTTCGTGCCGTTCAGCGCCTTCCAGTTCGCGATGACGTCCTTCGCGCTGATCGGGGTGCCGTCCGACCACACGGCCTTCGGGTTGATCTTGATCTCGACGGTCTGGGGCGAGTCCTTGGTCAGCTCGATGGAGTCGACGAAGTCCTTGTTCGCCTCCCACTCGCCGTTCTCCTTGAACTGGATGAAGCTCGGCAGGTAGGTCTGCGAGATGGTGGTGTCGTCGACCGTCCCCGAGTCCAGGTTGAGCAGCTGCCAGTTCGCCGGAGCGGTGTCGATCGGCAGGGTGATCGACCCGCCGTCCTTGACGTCAGCGCGGTCCGCGACGGTCCAGCCGGTCGACTTCAGCGACGACTCGGCGACCGCGGAGCTGCTGTTGCCAGCCTGTCCGCCGCCGGAGCAGCCCGCCAGCACGACGGCGGCAGCCGCAGCGGTGGCGAGGACGGCGATGCCCTTGATCCTCTTTCGCATGGCGAGGATTCCCTTCCCTTGTGGTTCGCGCAGATCGCGCTGGACCGCGTACGGCCCCCGCCGTCGCGTCTGTTGGTTGAGAACCCTAGCCACATCCGAAGGCGGCACAAGGGTCTGTGCGACGAATCGAAACACGCTCGTAACGAATGTTGCATAGCGTCACTTCCGTTGTCCCACCCGGTCGCCCGAACGGCTAGCCTGTCGCCACCGACAACGCCGTCCGGTCGGACGGCCGCACCCAGAGGTCACGAACCACATGCTCGCCTTCATCGCAAAGCGGATCGTCAACTACATCGTCCTGACGATCGTGGCGACCACGCTCGGGTACATCCTCGCCAGCACGACGCTCAACCCGGCCGCCCGGTTCCTGGGGCGCAACCCGGCCGTGCCGCAGGGCACCATCGAGGCGTCGCTCCGCAAGCTCGGTGCCGATCCGGGTACCCCGCTCCTCGTCCGCACCTGGGACTGGTGGGTCGGCCTGGTGACGCACGGCTCGCTCGGCATGAGCACCCGCGGCACCGAGGTGACGGCCGACATCATCGCCCGCTCCGGCACGAGCCTGCGGCTGCTCGTGATCGGCACACTGCTCGGCGCGATCCTCGGGGTACTGCTCGGCGTCTGGAACGCGGTCCGGCAGTACCGCACCTCCGACCAGGTGTCGACGTACCTGTCGTTCGCGGTGCTCGCCACCCCGACCTTCGTCATCGCGGTCGTGCTGATGATCCTCGCGACCTCGCTCAACCAGGGCGTCGGGACGCAGGTGATCCGGTTCACCGGCGAGTACACGCCGGGGGTGACCGGGTTCTTCCCGGTGCTCGGCGACCGGCTCGTGCACCTGTTGTTACCGACGATCTCGCTGACCATCGGCGCCGTCGCCACGTACTCGCGCTACCAGCGCTCAGCGATGCTCGACGTGCTGTCGAACGACTTCATCCGCACCGCACGGTCGAAGGGCCGCACCCGCGGGTCGGCGATCATGCGCCACGGTGTGCGGGTCGCCCTCATCCCGATGTCGACCTTCTTCGCGTACTCGTTCGGACTCATCCTGACCGGCGCGAGCATCACCGAGCTGGTCTTCAGTTGGCACGGCATGGGCGAGTACTTCGTCCAGAGCATCAGCAACAACGACATCAACGCGGCATCGGGCACGATCCTCTTCACGGCGATCCTCGTGCTCATCGCAGGGACCCTCGCGGACCTGCTGTACGCCGCGCTCGACCCGCGAGTGAGGGTGTGACCCGTGTCTGTTCTCGACCCCACGACCACGACCACCGCCGGTGACCCCGGCGACGGCGACGCCGGTACGCCGGCGCACGTCATCGAGGTGAAGGGCGGCCGCACCCCGCTCTGGCGCAAGGTGTTCGGCACCTGGCGCGCGCGCATCGGCGGCAGCGCACTGCTCCTCATCATCCTCTGGGCGTTCCTCGGCCCGTACCTGTACCACTGGAACGCCGTCGACTCCGACGGGCTGGCGTTCGGCATGCCGCCGAGCGCCGCGCACTGGTTCGGCACGAACGACATCGGCCAGGACATCTACGCGCAGACCCTGGTCGGCCTGCAGAAGTCGCTGCTCATCGGCCTGATCGCCGGTCCGGCAGCGACCCTGATCGCCGGCGTCGTCGGCGCGATCGCAGGGTACTTCGGCGGCGTCACCGACCGGCTGCTCGTGTGGGTCATCGACCTGCTGCTCGTGATCCCGTCGTTCTACGCGCTCGTGCTGCTCAGCCCGGTGTTCAAGAACCTGACGTGGGTGGCCCTCATCGTCGGCCTCGCGGTGTTCAGCTGGATGGTGATGGCCCGGGTGATCCGCGGTCAGACGATGTCGCTGCGCGAACGCGACTACGTCAAGGCCGCCCGGTTCATGGGCGTCCCGGCGTTCACGATCATCCGGCGGCACATCCTGCCGAACGTGGCGTCGCTGCTCATCATCGACGCCACGCTCGGCGTCGGCGCCGCGATCCTGGCGGAGAGCTCGCTGAGCTTCTTCGGCTTCGGCATCCAGATCCCCGACGTCTCGCTCGGCACCCTGCTCGCCGCCGGCAGCCAGTCCGCCGTCACCCGCCCGTGGCTCTTCGTCCTGCCCGCCGCGACGCTGGTCGCGACCGTGCTCTCGACCAGCCTGCTCGGCGACGCCCTGCGCGACGCCATCGACCCCACCTCCGGAGCCAACCGTGACTGAGCCGCTGCTCACCGTGTCCGACCTGTCGGTCACGTTCAACCCGAAGACCAAGCCCGTCTACGCGGTCCGGGGTGTCGACTACTCGGTGGCTCCCGGCGAGTTCCTCGGCATCGTCGGCGAATCGGGTTCCGGCAAGTCGGTGTCCTCGATGGCCGTGATGGGCCTGCTGCCGTCGTCCGCCCAGGTGCAGGGCAGCATCCGGTTCGACGGACAGGAGCTCGTCGGCAGGAACGACCGCGAGATGTCGGCGCTGCGCGGTCGTGACATCGCGATGGTGTTCCAGGACCCGCTGTCCGCCCTGACGCCGGTGTACACGATCGGCCAGCAGATCATCGAGGGCCTGCGCCTGCACGACCGCTCCCTCACCCAGCACGCCGCACGCACCCGCGCCGAGGAACTCCTGCGCATCGTCGGCATCCCGAACCCGGCTCGACGACTCGACGCGTTCCCGCACGAGTTCTCCGGCGGCATGCGACAGCGGGCGATGATCGCCATCGCCATCGCGAACGACCCGAAGCTGATCATCGCGGACGAACCCACCACCGCGCTCGACGTGACGATCCAGGCGCAGATCCTCGACGTGCTGCAGACCGCCAAGGACATGACCGGTGCGGCCGTCGTGCTCATCACGCACGACCTCGGCGTCGTCGCCGGCAACGCCGACCGCGTGGCCGTGATGTATGCCGGCCGGATCGTCGAGACGGCGCCGGTGCTCCCCTTGTTCCGCGAGCCGGTGATGCCGTACACGATCGGGCTGCTCCGCTCGATGCCGAACATGACGTCCGCCCGCACCGAGCGGCTCGTCCCGCTCGACGGCCGCCCGCCCCTGCTCACCCAGAAGCCGACGGGCTGCCCGTTCGCCGACCGCTGCCCCGCCGTCATCGACGCCTGCCGCGACGGCGAGCCCGCCCTCGTCGCTCCGTCGGTGCCGCAGAGCGCCGACAACCCGGTGCTGACCGGCGCCGTCACGACGATCGGCAACGGCACGCTGCTCGACGACCACACCGCCGCGTGCATCCGTCGCGACGAGATCGCCGCGGGCACCCTCGAGCGCTCGGAGATCTTCCCCCGCCCCGAGGACGTCCCCGAGGCGGCCGTCGACCACGGCGACGACGTCGTGCTCGAGCTGCAGGACGTCGTCAAGACGTTCCCGCTCACCAAGGGCGCGCTGTTCCGCCGGCAGATCGGCGAGGTGCACGCGGTCGACGGCATCTCCCTGACGCTCAAGCGCGGGCAGGTGCTCGGCCTGGTCGGCGAGTCCGGCTGCGGCAAGACGACCACCATCATGGAGATCCTCGAGCTCGCCGGTGCCCAGCACGGCACCATCCGGGTGAACGGCGTCGACACCGCCTCGCTGTCCAAGAAGGACCGCCTGGCACTGCGCCGCGACATCCAGGTCGTGTTCCAGGACCCGATGGCGTCGATCGACCCCCGGCTCGACATCGGCTCGGTGATCGGTGAACCCCTCACCGTGCACGGCGTGGCGAAGGACGAGATCCGCCGGCGGGTGCGCGAGGTGCTCGAGCTGGTCGGGCTCGAGCCGAGCTACATCGACCGGTACCCGCACGAGTTCTCGGGTGGCCAGCGGCAGCGCATCGGCATCGCCCGTGCGCTCATCGTCGAGCCGAAGATCCTGGTGCTCGACGAGCCGGTCTCCGCGCTCGACGTCTCCGTGCAGGCCGGTGTGATCAACCTGCTCGAGGACCTCAAGCACCGCCTCGGGCTGTCGTACCTGTTCGTGGCGCACGACCTGTCCGTGGTCCGGCACATCGCCGACGACGTCGCGGTCATGTACCTCGGCCGCATCGTCGAGTACGGCGACGGCGACGCCGTGTTCTCGGACCCGCAGCACCCGTACACCCGGGCCCTGCTGTCCGCGGTGCCGGTGCCGGACCCCATGGCCGAGGCCGCCCGCGGGCGCATCCTGCTCGACGGCGACCTGCCCTCCCCCACGGAGCGCATCGCCGGTTGCCGGTTCCGCACGCGCTGCCCGCTCTACCAGCTCCTCGACGAGGGCCGGCAGGAGCAGTGCCGCACGATCGACCCGGGTCTCGAGCCCGTGCACGGCCGCGGTGTCGCCTGCATCCAGACCGACCAGGAGCACCTGCTCACCGAGCGGGTCGGCGCGGTCGTCTGACGTCGCTGGTCACGCCGTGGACGTGACCAGCAGACGGACGGGAGGCCCGGAGCACGTCGTGCGCCGGGCCTCCCGTCCGTCCTGTGGTCGCGATCGCGAGCCGTATCAGGCTCCCAGCCACAGGCTGAGCAGCGAGGCGGCGAGCAGCGCCAGCGCGGCTGCACCGACCGCCAGGGCCGGCACGTCCCAGCCACGCACGGCGTCGCCGGCACCGGCGCGCTCGCGGTGCTCGGACCAGCGGTCGAGCAGCACCGTCATCTCGTCGGGCTGTCGCAGGACGGCCCGCTCGCCGCGCCGGGCCGGTTTCGGCCGCGGCAGCGACGGCCCGCCCCAGCACTGCACCTTCCGGCCGGCGACCGTCTCGATCACGATCTGCCAGCGGAGCCGCACGTCGGCGACGGCGTGCCACGGCACCACGGTGCGGCGCAGCGGGTTGACCACGGTGACCGCGCGCTCGTCGATGACGATGCACGGGCGGTAGGTCAGGACCCAGAGCGCCCAGACGAGCACGGCGATCGGGCCGGCGGCGCGGAGGAACACGTCCCAGCTCCCCCGGAACGCCGCATCGCCGAGCAGGAACAGACCCAGGACGGCGACGAGGCCGGACGCCACCGCGCCCCCGCGACCAGCGCGGAGGACGACGGGGCGTCCGGCCTCGTTCGTGTCCAGGTGGATCAGCGTCCGAACTCGAACCCGGCGCCGGGGATGGCGGCCAGGAGGTCCTTCGTGTACTGCTCCTTCGGGGCGGCGAAGACCTCGTCGGTCGTCGCCTTCTCGACGATCTGCCCACGGCGCATGACGCAGACGTTGTCCGCGACGAGGCGGACGACCGCGAGGTCGTGCGTGATGAACAGGTACGTCAATCCGAGCTCGGTCTGCAGCTCGGTGAGCAGATCGAGGATCTGACCCTGCACGAGCACGTCGAGCGCGGAGACGGCCTCGTCGAGGACGATGACCTCCGGCTTGAGCGCCAGCGCGCGAGCGACGGCGATGCGCTGTCGCTGACCACCGGACAGTTCGTTCGGGTAGCGGTTCACCATCGACTTCGGCAGCGCGACCTGGTCGAGCAGCTCGAGCACCCGGGCGCGACGCGAGGCCTTGTCGCCCACCTTGTGCGTGGCGAGCGGCTCGGCGATCGTGTTCCCGACGTTGTACATCGGGTCCAGGGAGCCGTACGGGTCCTGGAACACCGGCTGCACGCGGCGGCGGAAGTCGAAGAGGTCCTTGCCCTTCAGCGCGCCGATGTCGATGCCGTCGAACTGCACGGTGCCGCTCGTGATGCTCTCGAGCTGCAGGACGAGCTTCGCGACGGTCGACTTGCCCGAACCGGACTCGCCGACGAGCGCCGTGGTGGTGCCCTTCTGGATCGAGAACGACACGTCGTCGACGGCCTTGAGCTCGCGCGTGGCGCGGTTCTTGCCGCGCAGCTTGTAGACCTTCTCGAGGTTCTTCACCACGATGAGGTCCTCGGTCGGACGGTGCTCGCGCTCCTGGGCCCGGTGGATCAGCTCGGCGTCGTCGTTGCCGGCGTCGGCGATGTCGACCCGCTGGTGCTGCACCTTCGACTGGATGCGGCGGCTGGCCAGCGACGGGGCCGCCGCGACGAGACGCTGCGTGTACGGGTGCTGCGGGTTGGCCAGGATCTCCTTCGAGGGACCGGCCTCGACGACCTGGCCCTTGTACATCACGACGAGCTTCTCGGCACGCTCGGCGGCGAGTCCGAGGTCGTGCGTGATGAACAGCACCGAGGTGCCGAAGTCGCGCGTCAGGGTCTCGAGGTGATCGAGGATGACGCGCTGGACGGTGACGTCGAGCGCACTCGTCGGCTCGTCGGCGATGAGCAGCTGCGGGCGGCTCGACAGGCCGATGCCGATGAGCACGCGCTGCCGCATGCCGCCGGAGAACTCGTGCGGGTACTGCTTCAGACGGGTCGACGCGTCGCCGAGGCCGGCTTCCTGCAGGACCTCGACGGCACGGTCACGGACGGCCTTCTTGCCGGTCGCCATGCCGTTCGCACGGATCGCCTCTTCCACCTGGAAGCCGATCGACCACAGCGGGTTGAGGTTCGACATCGGGTCCTGGGGGACGTAGCCGATCTCCTTCCCGCGGATCTCCGACATCTCCTTGTCGCTCAGACCGACGAGCTCACGCCCGTTGAACTTGATCGAGCCACCGGTGACCTGACCGGTACCGGGGAGCAGCTTGATGATCGCCTGGGCGCTCGTCGACTTGCCGGAACCGGACTCGCCGACGATGGCCAGGCGCTCGCCCTGCTCGAGGGTGAGGTCGACGCCGCGGACGGCCTGCACGAGGCCACTCTGGGTCTTGAAACCGACCTGCAGGTCGCGGATCTCGAGCAGCGGGGCACCGGAACCGCCGGTGCGGCTGCTGTTCGGCTGGGTCAGTGTCTCGCTCATCGGCGGGCCCTCGCCTTCGGGTCGAGCGCATCGCGCACCACGTCACCGAGGAGCAGGAACGCGAGCACGGTGATGGACAGGGCGGCGGACGGCCAGAAGATCGTCGCCGGGTTGGTCCGGATCGAGGTCTGGGCCGTACCGATGTCGAGGCCCCAGCTGAGCGCCGACGGCGGCAGACCGATACCGAGGAACGACAGCGTGGCCTCGGCGACGATGAACGTGCCGAGGGACACCGTCGCGACGACGATGACCGGAGCCAGCGAGTTCGGGATGACGTGGCGGACCAGTGTCTTGAAGCGGCTGACGCCGAGGGCAGCGGAAGCCATCACGTAGTCCGACTGCTTGGCGCTGAGCACGGCACCACGCATGATGCGGGCGATCTGCGGCCAGGCGAAGGCAGCGAGGACGAGCGCGACGGTGATGGCGTTCCGGGCGGGGATCACCGACATGATCACGATCGCGCCGAGGATGGTCGGGATCGAGAAGAAGATGTCCGCGATCCGGGACACGATCGTGTCGAGCCAGCCACCGTAGAAGCCGGCCAGCGAACCGATGATGATGCCGACGAGCGACACCAGGACCGTCGCGACGATGCCGACGATGACCGAGTTCTGTGCGCCCCAGATCACGCGGGCGTAGACGTCGTAGCCCTGGCGGGTGTAGCCGAGCGGGTGCCCGGGGCGCGCGCCCTCGTCACTGAAGTCGAGGTTCGACGCCCGCGGGTCGACGTGCGTGAAGAGCCCGGGGAAGATCGCGACGACGACGATGAGCAGGATCAGGACCGAGGAGATCCAGAACGTCGGTCGGGTCCGCATGGACTCCCACGCGTCCGTCCACAGCGATCGGGTCTTCTCGTCCTCGTTGACCTGGTCGACCGCCTGCAGGGGGGTCTCCTCGATCGGGGCGACGTAGTGCGTCGCCGAACGGGGTGCGGCGTTACTTGGCATAGCGGATCCTCGGGTCCAGGACGGCGTAGAGCAGGTCGACCAGGAGGTTGGCGAGCATGAAGATGATGACCATCACGGCGACGAAGGACACGACCGTGGGGCCCTCGCCGAGCTTGACGGCGCGGAACACCGTGCCGCCGACGCCGTTGATGTTGAAGATGCCCTCGGTGACGACCGCGCCGACCATCAGGTTGCCGATGTCGACACCCAGGTAGGTCACCACGGGGATGAGCGAGTTGCGGAAGATGTGCACGCCGACGACACGACGACGCGGCAGGCCCTTCGCGGTGGCGGTCCGCACGAAGTCGGCGCTGGTGTTCTCGGCGACGCTCGCTCGGGTCAGACGAACGATGTAGGCGAACGAGACCGAGGCGAGCACGATCGCCGGCAGCACGAGCTCCGACCACGGTGCGTCACCGGACACCGTGACCCGGAACAGGCCGAGCTTGATGCCGAACACGTACTGCAGGACGAACCCGACGACGAAGGTCGGCACCGAGATGAGCAGCAGCGACACGACGAGTGCGGTGGCGTCGAACAGCTTGCCCTTGCGCAGACCGGCGATGACACCGACGACGATGCCGGCGACGGCCTCGAAGACGAGCGCCAGGATGGCCAGTCGAGCCGTGATCGGGAAGGCCTGGGCGAGCTGCGAGCTGACCGGCTGGCCCGAGTACGTCAGGCCGAGGTCACCGCGGAACACGCCACCGATCCAGAGCAGGTACTGGATGATGAACGGCTTGTCGAGGTTGTACTGCTGTCGCAGCGTCTCGATGACCTGCGGCGACGGCTGGCGGTCGCCGAACAGCGCGGCGATCGGGTCGCCGGGCAGCGAGAAGACCATGAAGTAGATGAGGAACGTGGCCCCGAAGAACACGGGGATGAGTTGCAGGAGGCGCTTGCCGAGGTACCAGAGCATCAGATCACTGCCCGGTCCGGAGCGATGTCGATCAGGTTCATTGTGGTGAGGGGTGGACGGTCCGAGGGTCGGCACGGATGTCCGGTGCGGGAGGGCGCCCGCGGTGTGGGGAAGGTCTTACCGCCGCGGTACGGGGGTTCGGGGACCGTGTGGTCCCCGAACCCCCGTCCGGTGGTCGCGAGGCAGGATACCTGCTCGCGTGGTGGTCTCTACGAGACCAGTGTTACTTCTTGACCTCGATGTCGTAGTACAGCGGCACCGAGTTCCAGCCGAACTTCACGTTCGACACGTTGTCCGCGTTCCAGACACCGGTCACGTTGGAGTACCAGAGCGGGATCTCGGGCAGGTCCTCGAACAGGAGTTCCTGTGCCTGGTCGAAGATCTTGTTGCCCTCTTCGACGGTCGCAGCCGAACGGCCCTCGGCGAGGAGGTCGTTGTACTCCTTGGAGTCGTACCGCGAGTAGTTGTTCGACGAGCCCTCACCCATGGTCGGGCCGAGGAAGTTGTACAGCGACGGGTAGTCGGCCTGCCAACCGGTGCGGCTGCCGCCCGTGAGCTTGTCGTTCGTCTGGAGGTCCAGGGCTTCCTGGAACGTCGGGATCGCGTTGCCCTCGGCCTTGATGCCGAGCGTGTTCGAGATCGAGTTCGTGACCGCGGTCACCCAGGCCTCGTGGCCACCATCGGCGTTGTACGTGATGGTGAGGGTGTCGTCGTACTTCGAGATCTTGTCGGCCTCGGCCCAGAGCTTCTTGGCCTCGGACTTGTTGAACTCGAGGACGTCAGCGCCCTTGAGGTCGTCGCTCCAGCCGTCGATCACCGGGGAGGTGAAGTCCTTGGCCGGGGTGCGGGTGCCGTCGAAGATCTTGTCGGTGATCTGCTTGCGGTTGATCGCCATCGACACGGCCTCGCGGCGGAGCTTGCCCTCTTCACCCTTCCAGTGGTCGAGGTAGTAGGGCAGGTAGATCGCCTGGAAGATCGCAGCGGCCTGGTTGACGTTCGAGTCCGGGAAGTCGGACTTGTAGGTCGCGAAGGCTGCGTCCGGCACGGCGTCGAGGACGTCGAGGTTGCCGCCCTGGGCGTCGGAGTACGCGGTGTCCTGCGAGGTGTAGAACGTGATCGTCAGACCACCGTTCTTCGGCTTGCGCTTGCCCTCGTAGTCCTTGTTGGTGACGAGCTTGATGGACTGGTTGTGGGTCCAGGCGCTCTTGCCGTCGAGCTTGTACGGACCGTTGCCGATCGGGTTCTCGCCGAACGCCTTGGTGTCGTCGTAGAACGCCGAGGGCAGCGGCACGAACGCCGAGTAACCGAGCGACAGCGGGAAGTCCGACTGCGCCGACTTCAGCGTGACGGTGAACTCGTCGTCGTCGACGACCTTGAGACCGGTCAGCTTCGAGTCCTTCTCGGCGTCGTAGCCCTCGATGTTCTCGAAGAAGTAGCTCGCGCCCTGGGCGTTCGACTTCTGCGCAGCCCAGTCCCAAGCCTTGGTGAACGACTCGGCCGTGACCTTCTCGCCGTTGGTGAAGGTGTAGTTCGTGTTGAGCGTGATGTCGAAGGTCTTCGAGTCATCGGTCTTGATGCTCTTCGCGACCTCGTTGACCGGCTTGCCGTCGGCGTCGTACGAGACGAGGCCTTCGAAGAGCGAGTCGATGATCTTGCCGCCACCGGTCTCGGTGGTGTTCGACGGGATCAGCGGGTTCTGCGGCTCGCTGCCGTTCGTGGTGACGATCCCGGACGCGTTCGCCGAACCCGAGTCACCGCCGTTCGACGAGCTGTTGCTGGAGCAGGCGGTCAGGGCGAGTGCTGTGGCCCCGAGCACGGCGAGGGCTGAGAGCCCGGCGCGCTTCTTGATCAAGGTTCCTCCTGGTGCATGGGACGCGCAAGGGCACAGCGGTGTCACCCGGGCGCGTTTGACCTTTGCACTGTAGGCAAGGTGAACAGCGGCGTCCAAACCCTGGGGCGAACGGTTACACGCCGGTAACCAACTTGCACGATCGTTGCGAGAAGATGCAAGATTTGCGCGCCTGTCGATGGAGGGTGCGTTTTTGTTGCATCTGCATGAAATCCGTTGCACTCCGCCACACTTCTGTGCAAGTCGGGGACGGGCGAGCATCGCTCAGGGGTACGGCTGAGGGAGTGCGTCGAGCGGTCGGGACCTGCCGTGGTGGCGCGCCGAGTGGTCACGATCTGTCGGTGGGAGCGGGCTCGGACGACGGTTCACGACCGCCCGGCGGAACTGAGCGGGGTGTCGTGACCGTCCGACGCTGCGCCGGACGCTCGGACGCGACCGTGCCCCGCCCGGAGGACCGGACGGGGCACGAAGCGTTCGGCGATCGAGCGCCGGGCGACGACGGGGTGTCGGCGCCGGTCGGATCAGGCGAACGCCTCGATCGGCGGGCAGGCGCACACCAGGTTGCGGTCCCCGTACGCCTGGTCGATGCGACGCACCGGCGGCCAGTACTTCCGGCCGCTGATGCCCGGCAGCGGGTAGACGGCCTGCTCCCGGGTGTAGGCGTGCGCCCACTCCCCCGAGATCACCGACGAGGCGGTGTGCGGCGCGTGCACGAGCGGGTTGTCGTCCGCCGGCCACTCCCCGCGCTCCACCGCTGCGGCCTCGGCCCGGATCGCGAGCATGGCGTCGACGAAGCGGTCGAGCTCGGCGAGGTCCTCGCTCTCGGTCGGCTCGACCATGAGCGTGCCCGCCACCGGGAAGGACATCGTCGGCGCGTGGAACCCGTAGTCGACCAGGCGCTTCGCGACGTCGTCGACCGTGATGCCGGTGGTGTCACGCAGCGGACGGAGATCGAGGATGCACTCGTGCGCGACCAGTCCGTCGTCGCCCGTGTACAGCACCGGGAACGCGTCGCGCAGACGAGCCGCGATGTAGTTCGCCCCGAGGACCGCGGCCTCGGTCGCACGCGTGAGGCCCTCGAGCCCCATCATCCGGACGTACGTCCACGTGATGGGCAGGATGCTCGGGCTGCCGTACGGTGCCGCACTGACCGGGCCGCCGGCGTGCGCAAGGCGGCCGTCCGCCTCGGCGGTGATCGCGCCGGAGCGCCGGTCGGCCTGCTGCGCGAACGGGTGGCCGGGCAGGAACGGTGCCAGGTGCGCCTTCGCAGCGACGGGTCCCACGCCGGGACCGCCACCCCCGTGCGGGATGCAGAAGGTCTTGTGCAGGTTGAGGTGCGACACGTCGCCGCCGAAGTCACCGAAGCGGGCGTGGCCGAGCAGCGCGTTGAGGTTCGCGCCGTCGACGTAGACCTGGCCGCCGGCGTCGTGCACGGCGTCGCAGATCTCGCGGATGTCGTGCTCGTAGACGCCGTGGGTGGACGGGTACGTGATCATCAGGGCCGCGAGGGTGTCGGCGTGGGCGGCGACGCGGGCCCGGAGGTCCTCGAGGTCGACGTTGCCGTTCTCGTCGCAGGCCACGACGACGACCTTCATGCCGGCGAGCACCGCGGACGCCGCGTTCGTGCCGTGGGCGCTCGACGGGATCAGGCAGACCGTGCGCTCGCTGTCGCCGTTGGCCTGGTGGTACCCGCGGATGGCCAGCAGGCCGGCGAGTTCGCCCTGGCTGCCGGCGTTCGGCTGCAGGGACACGGTGTCGTAACCGGTGACCTCGGCGAGCCACGACTCGAGGTCGCCGATCATGTCGAGGTACCCCTCGACGTCCTCGCGCGGTGCGAACGGGTGGATGTTCGCGAACTCCGGCCAGGTCACGGCGGCCATCTCGGTCGCCGCGTTGAGCTTCATCGTGCAGCTGCCGAGCGGGATCATGCCGCGGTCGAGCGCGTAGTCCTTGTCGGACAGGTGCTTGAGGTACCGCATCATGCGGGTCTCGCTGCGGTGTGCGCTGAAGACGGGGTGCGTCAGGTAGTCGCTCTCGCGCTGCAGGGCGGCCGGGAGGCCCGTGGCCGCGTCGCGTACGGCGGTCTCGGTCGCGGGGACGGTCACGTCCACCGCCCCGAGCACGCCCGCCAGCGCCACGACGTCGTCGGGCGTGGTCGTCTCGTCGACGGACAGCTGGAACGTGTCGGCGTCCACGACGTGCAGCAGGTAGCCGGCGTCCTGCGCTGCCGCGACGATCGGCTCGGCGCGACCGACGGCCCGCAGGGTGAGCGTGTCGAAGAAGGCGTCGTGCACGACCTCGACCCCGGCGTCACTCGCCACGGCGGCGAGCGCTCCGGTGGTCCGCGCGACCCGGCCGGCGATGAACCGCAGGCCCTCGGGCCCGTGGTAGACGGCGTACATCGAGGCCATCACGGCGAGCAGGACCTGCGCGGTGCAGATGTTGCTCGTCGCCTTCTCGCGGCGGATGTGCTGCTCGCGAGTCTGCAGGCTGAGGCGGTAGGCCATCGCTCCGTCGGCGTCGAAGGACACCCCGACCAGGCGACCGGGGAGCTGGCGCTCGAGGCCGGCGCGCACCGCGAGGTAGCCGGCGTGCGGGCCACCGAAGCCGAGCGGGACGCCGAAGCGCTGGCTCGTCCCGACGGCCACGTCGGCACCCAGGTCGCCGGGGCTGGCGAGCAGGGTCATCGCGAGCAGGTCGGCTGCGACGACGGCGATGCCACCACCGGCGTGGACCCGCTCGATGACGGACGACGGGTCGACGATGCGGCCCGAGGCGCCCGGGTACTGCAGGACGACGCCGAACGCGCCGTCGAGCTGGTCGTCGCTCGGGCCGTCGGCGGCGTCGAACGCGCGCAGCGTGATGCCCACGGCGTCGGCACGGTGGTCGAGCAGCGCACGGGTCTGCGGCAGCAGGTCGGCGTCGACGAGGAACGCGTCACCCTTGACCTTGGACGCGCGCCGGGCGAGGAGCATGCCCTCGACCACCGCGGTGCCCTCGTCGAGCATCGAGGCGCCGGCGGTGGCCATGCCTGTCAGGTCGGACACCATCGTCTGGAAGTTGATCAGTGCTTCGAGGCGGCCCTGCGAGATCTCCGGCTGGTAGGGCGTGTACGCCGTGTACCAGCTCGGGTTCTCGAGCACGTTCCGCTGGATCACCGCGGGCGTGTGGGTGCCGTGGTAGCCGAGGCCGATCATGGCGCGGCGGACGGTGTTGCGGCCGGCCTTCGCGCGGAGCTCGGCGAGCGCCTCGGTCTCGCCGACGGCGGCCGGGATCACCGAGTCGGCGACGGGGCCGACGTGGATGGACTCCGGGATCGCCGCACGGACCAGGGCGTCGAGCGACGGCTGCCCGACGACGTCGAGCATGGCCTGCTGGTCGGCCGGGGTGGTGCCGATGTGGCGGTCGGCGAAGGTCGTCTGGAGGTTCTCGAACGCGGTCATGCGATGGAGGCCCGGTACGCGTCGTGGTCCATCAGGTCCTCGGGGAACGAGGTGCCGTCGACCTTGATCTTCACGAGCCAGCCGGCACCGAACGGGTCCTGGTTGACGGTGTCGGGGGTGTCGACGACGGCGTCGTTGACCTCGACGACCTCGCCCTCGATCGGGGCGAAGAGCTCGCCGACGCTCTTGGTCGACTCGATCTCGCCGATCTGCTCACCGGCGGTGGTGGCGGTGCCGACGGCGGGGAGCTCGACGTAGACGACGTCACCGAGCTGCTCGGCGGCGTGGTCGGTGATGCCGACGGTGACGGTGTCGCCCTCGACGAGCAGCCACTCGTGGTCGGCCGTGTACTGGAGTGCGGTCTGGTCGGTCATTGGGTCAGCCTTTCGAGGCGCGGCGGTAGAAGGGGAACGCGGAGACCGTGCTGGGGACGGCAGTCCCGCGGACGTCGATGTGGAGGACCTGTGCCCCGTCCGACACGGCGGCGAGCGCGCCCGGGTCGACGAAGGCCATCGCGACCGGGTGTCCGAGCGTCGGTGAGAGCGCGCCCGAGGTCACGGTGCCGACGACCGTGCCGTCGAGCACGACGTCGTAGCCGGCTCGGGGAGCACGGCGGCCCTCGGTCACCAGGCCGACGAGCACCCGGGCGTCCGCGGACGGGGTGACGCCGGCCGCACCGACGAAGTCGCCGTCCTTCGCGACGACACGGCCGAGGCCGGCCTGGGCCGGACGGACGTCGGTGCCGAGCTCGTGCCCGTACAGGGGCATGCCGGCCTCGAGCCGCAGGGTGTCGCGTGCGGCGAGCCCTGCGGGGACGACCCCGCGGTCGGCACCGGCCTCGAGCAGGGCATCCCAGAGCACCGGGGCGGTGTCAGGGTCGGTGTAGACCTCGAAGCCGTCCTCGCCGGTGTACCCGGTGCGCGCGACGAGCACGTCGGCACCGTCGAACAGCGCGTGCAGCACCCGGTAGTAGCCGAGTTCGTCGAGCGGGGTCTCGGGCTGCAGGCGGTCGGCGACCACGAGGGCGTCGAGCGTGCCGGCCGCCGCTGGTCCCTGCACGGCGACGAGGGCTGTGGTGTCGGAGTCGTCGGAGACCTCGATGTCGAACCCGTCGGCCCGCGCGGTGAGCGCACTGACGGCGACATCGCGGTTGGAGGCGTTCGCGACGACGAGGAAGACGTCGTCGTCGGTCCGGTACACGACGAGGTCGTCGAGGATCCCGCCGTCCTCGGCGAGCAGCAGCGAGTACTTGGCGCGGCCGATCGGCATCGTGCCGAAGGACCCGGCGAGCGCGTGGTCGAGGAAGGCGACGGCCTCGGTGCCGGTCACCCCGATCTCGGCCATGTGCGACAGGTCGAAGACCCCGGCGGCCTGGCGCACGGCGTGGTGCTCGGCGAGGTCCGACGAGTAGCGCACGGGCATGCGGTACCCGGCGAAGTCGGTGAAGGTCGCTCCGGCGGCTTCGTGCACGGCTTCGAGCGGCGACGAACGCGGACCCGGCGTGGGCAGTGGGGACGGACTCATGGCGGAGTTCTCCTGGCATCGGCAGGACCCGGCGACGATCGCCGGGTGGAACTCCCCCTCTGTCATGGGCCTGAGAGTTTCACCGCGGCCCGTGAGGTCCGGCGGCTTTCACCGTGGGCGAGACGACCGAGCGTCTGCTTTTCAGAGTGGCCTGTCCGCTGCGGTGTGGGACCTGAGAGATTGACGGGGGGATTGCTCCTTCGGTGCCGTGCGTGCGCCCGGGGGCACGACGTACCCGGAGGTACGTGCACGGCGTCTCCCGCGACGGATGAGCGGCCGGTGTGTTCAGTTGTCCGCCCAGAGCATACCGAGACCGCGTTACGAGCGTGTGTCGTGGTCCAGCCTTCGACATCTCGTAGAATGCGGGGATGGCCGGACAACGATCGCGCCCCCGCGGGCAGCTGGAGCAGGCGGTGCTCGACGCACTCCGCTCCGCCGACTCCGGGCTCACCGCACGCCAGGTGCTCGACGCGTTCCCGGAGCCCCGCCCCGCGCTGACGACCGTCCTCACCGTGCTCGACCGGCTCGGCCGGAAGGGCCAGGTGGAACGGGAACAGCACGACGACGCTCCCCTGACGTTCCGCGCGGTGCACAGTCGCGACGAGCAGACCGCGTCCCTGATGTCGAGCGCGCTGGCCGCGTCGTCCGACCGCGAGGCCGCGCTGCTGCAGTTCACCGGCTCGCTCGCCTCGGACGACCTCGAGGCCCTGCGCCGCGCCCTCGACGCCCGCGCCCGCTCCTGACCGGCTGCGCACCGTGGTCGTCGCCGGCATCACGCTCATCGTCCTCGCACTCGCGGTGGTGGTGTTCGCGCCCCGGGTCCTGACCCGTTCCGCCTGGACGATCGACCTGCCCCGCACCGCGCTGGTCTGCTGGTCGGTCGCTGTCCTGCTCGGCGTCGTCGGCTTCGTGGCCGGCATCACCCTCGTGGTGCTCGCTGACCGTCCGGTCACGGAGCTGTTCGGCGGGGACGGCTCCCCCACGCACGGCTTCAACGTCGGCGTCGCGCTGCTCGCGGTCGTCGCGTTCGTCGTCGCGGTCCGGGTGCGCCCCGGCCCGGAACACGAGGCCGTCCGGCAGGCCATGCGTTCCGGCGTCGCCCCGCACCGCGAGATCGACGGCACCCCCGTCGCCGTCGTCGAGGCCGACCACGCACTGGCGTGCGCCGTGCCGGGTCGGAGCGGTGGCGTCCTCGTCAGCACCGGCTTGGCAGACCGGTTGCGCACCGACGAACTGGAGGCCGTGGTCGCCCACGAACGCGCCCACCTGACCCAACACCACGCGGCTGCGGTCGCGGTCGCGGAATCGATCGAACGTGCGGTGCCGTGGGTGCCCGGTGCGCGCGCCATGGCGCGGTCGACGCGTGTGCTCGTGGAGTTCGCCGCGGACGACGCGGCGGCCCGTCGCGTCGGACGCGACGCCCTGCGCCGGGCGGTGCTGGTGGCGGACGGGAGCAGCGCGCTCGGGGCGATCCGCGCCTCCAGGCTGTCGTAGCGCCCTGTCGGAGGCGAGGAATAGGGTGTCAGCACCGTGAAGCCACTGACCGAAGCCGACATCCGATCGTCGTTCGTGAACGCCACCCCCGACGAGCTCGCACAGCTGCCGATCCCCGGCCTGCACGAGACACTCTGGGACGAACGCGAGTTCCTGGGCTGGCGCGATCCACAGGCCGCCCGCCGCGGCTACATCGTGTCCTGGATCGACGAGCGCCCCGTGGGCATCGTCGTCCGGTCCGCCGGTGGCTCGCTGCGCCCCGGCATCGCCGCGATGTGCTCGTTCTGCCACTCGCCGCAGCCCGCGACCCAGGTCCGGCTGTTCTCCGCCGCACGTGCCGGTGAGTCCGGGCGCAACGGCAACACGATCGGCACGTACATCTGCGAAGACCTCGGGTGCCCGATGCTGATCCGCACCGCGCCCCCGCACCTGAACCCGCCGGCGACGATCGCGATGCGTGGCGCCTCCCTGCTGCAGCGCGTGCAGAACTTCACCGCGGACATCACCAAGACGGCGTGAGCCGGTTCGGCACCGCCCGCTGGGCCGTGGTCGAGGAGCTCGGCGACGGCCGGTGGCGGCTGACGCTGCGGGACGAGGCCGACGACGAACTCGGCGCGTTCGGCCTGGGCGTCGAGGGGCCGTGGGACCCCGACGTCGAGCCGCACGTCGGGTTCGTGCTCGTCCAGCTCGGCCTGACGTTGCGCGGGGCTCGGCCGTGGCGCATCGACGAGCTCGGTGACCACCGGGCGCCCGTCCTGTCGCTCGGCTGAAGGAGGACGCCCGACCGGCGTCCGCTCGCGCGCCCGGTCCGCTCGGTCAGTCCGCGGCGACGAAGTTGCGCAGGATCTCGCGGTCGTCGTCGGCGCGCATCGCCCAGGCGAGCTCGCTGCGGTGGTCGCTGCCCTCGAGCGGCAGGAGCGCCACCGTGTCGGGTGCGGCGAGCGCGGCACTCTCCGGCACCACCGTGACACCGAGGCCCACCCCGACCAGGTGCAGCACGGTCGCCCAGGTCGTGGCCTCCTGCACGACGACGGGCCGGCGGCCGCCGGCGGTGACCGGTGCCAGGTTGCGCTCGGTCGCCAGGGCCCCCGCGACCGCCGGGAAGAACACGAACGGCTCGTCGACCAGCTCGGTGCCGCGGATGCGATCCCGATCCGCCAACCGGTGGCCGCGCGGGACAGCGGCGACGAAGGCCTCGGACCGGAACGGCAGCAGTCGCACGGCGGGGTCAGGGTCGGCATCGCGGACGACGGCGAGGTCGAGCTCGCCGCGGACGATCCGGGCGAGCAGGGTCGACGAGTACCCCTCGGTCAGTTCCACCCGGACCAGCGGGTAGCGTTCCCGGAACGCCTGCACGCGTTCGATCGGACCGAGGGGCAGCGCGGAGACGACGAACCCGACGTCGAGCCGACCGACCTCGCCCCGACCGACCCGCACCGTCTCGTCGAGGTCCCGTCGCACCTGCCCGAGCAACGACCGCGCACGGCCCTGCAGCACCCGGCCGGCGGCGGTCAGGGCCACGCTGCGGCTGGTCCGGACGAACAGGTCGACCTCGAGCGCGCGTTCGGTCCGCCGGATCTGCTGGGACAGCGCGGGCTGGGCGATCCGCAGCTGCTCGGCAGCTCGGCCGAAGTGCAGCTCGTCGGCGACGGCCAGGAACGCCCGCAGCTGCCGGAGGTCGACGTCGGGTTCTCGATCCATGCACCCAGCGTATCGATCAGCGCGAACGAGTATTGGACGTGACTGCATCGTCCATCGAGGATGGTTGCATGCCCGAAGCGACCTCCACCGTCACCATCGCCGACCTCGCCACCCCCGCGGACGCCGAAGCGTTCCGCACGCTCAACGAGGCCTGGATCACCCGGTACTTCACCCTCGAGGACGAGGACCGCGTGTTCCTCTCCGATCCCGTCGGCCGGGTCGTGGAGCGGGGCGGGGCCGTCCTGGTCGCCCGGCTCGACGACCAGGTCATCGGGTGCATCGGGGTCGTGCCCACCACCCCCGGCGTGTTCGAGCTCGTGAAGATGGCCGTCTCCCCCGACCACCAGGGGCACGGCACCGGGCGGAAGCTCATCACCGCGGCACTCGACCGGGCACGCGAACTCGGCGCACGCCGCATCGACCTGGAGAGCAACGCGCAGCTCACCAGCGCCGTGCACCTGTACGAGGCGTTCGGCTTCCGGCACCTGCGCGAGGACGAGATCGCCCCGAGCCCGTACGTGCGGGCCGACGTGCACATGACCCTCGACCTGCACTGACGTTCGGCCTGCACTGACGTTCGGCCTGCGCTGATGTTCGGCCTGCACTGACGGCGGCCCGGTCCCGGTACGCTCGCGGCATGGCGACGTACGAGGTGCAGGCGGTCCGCGAGGCCGGCGCGTGGCAGGTCTTCATCGACGGCTTCATGGTGACCGAGGTGTCCCGGTGGCCGTCCGTCGGGTTCGTGGCCCGCGAGCTCCTCGCGATGGACCGCGACGACGACCTGCGCATCCGCGTCGTCGGCCGCAACCAGTACATCGACTGACGCCGGCGGGCTCGAGTGAGCAGAAGACATCGAGTGCGCGCCGCCGACCCGACGTCTTGTGCTCACTCGGTGCTGCGTAGCCGGCAAACGACGCCGTTCCGCAGGTCAGGCGACGTGCCAGACCAGCCCCTCCTGCGCGCTCGACGGGTACGCCGAGGCGATCCGGAACACGGCCTCGCGCAGGGTCTCCGGTGAGCACGCCAGGTTGAGCCGGACGAACCCGCGCCCCTCGGACCCGAACCCGAGCCCGGAGTTCAGCGCGACGAACGCGTTCTCACGCAGCGGCACCGCGGGGTCGTCGCCGAGGCCGATGCCCCGGAAGTCGAGCCACGCCAGGTACCCGGCGCGCGGCCGCGTGTAGACGACCCCGGGCAGGTGCTCGGCGAGGAGCTTGGCGAGCAGTCGGTCGTTCGCCACGATGCGCGCCACGACGTCGTCGAGCCAGTCCGTCGCCAGGGTGAACGCCGCCAGGTTCGCGTGCAGCCCGAGGATGCTCGTGCGGCAGGCGACCTCCTCCCACAGGGTGTCGAGGAGCGCGGCGGTCCGGGGATCGCCGGCGACGATGACCGAGCACTTCACACCGGCGAGGTTCCACCCCTTGCTCGCCGAGGTCACGCACACGCTGCGGGCACCGAGCGGCTCGGCGACGGCGGCGAACGGGGTGAACTGCACGCCGGGGTGGGTCAGGGGCGCGTGGATCTCGTCGCTGATGACGAGGACGTCGTACTTCGCGGCCAGTTCGGCGATCGCGACGAGGTCGGCCCGGTCGTGCACGAGTCCGACGGGGTTGTGCGGGTTGCAGAGCAGGAAGACGCCGACCCCGTCGGCGAACGCGCGCTCGAGGCCCTCGAGGTCGAGCCGGTACTGCCCCCACTGCTCGAGCAGCGGGACTTCCTCGACCTGACATCGAGCTTCTTCGACGAGCTCGAAGAACGGCGGGTACACCGGCGGCGTGATCGCGACGCGGCCGCCGTCGGGCAGCGCCAGCCGGAGCGACTCGACGATCCCGACGCTGACGTCGGTGGCCAGGTGGATCCGCGACGGGTCGATCTCCCAGCCCCAGCGGTCCAGCGCGAACTGCGCGAAGGCGGGAGCGAGCGGCCCGGGGCCGTCGAGGTACCCGAGGTCGGACTGCGAGACCCGCTCGATCAGGGCCTGCCGGATCGCCGGCGCGACGTCGTGGTCCATCTCGGCGACGAACAGGGGCAGCACGTCGGGCGCGTACCGCGTCCACTTGATGCTCGTCCGGACCCCACGGAGCGTGCCGACCGGGTCCTGCTCGTCGCTCGCCATGCGTCCCAGCATGCCCCTGCCCGGAGGCCCGGCGCGACTCCCGACGTCATCCCACGTCGTCTTCGGGTGGGCTCGCGGCCCGGCGCCGCCCCGTCGGCCTACGCTCGGCAGCATGAGCACGAGCACCGCCGACAAGGCCGTCACCCTCAAGCAACTGCACGAAGCCCCCGAGATCCTGCGCGTCGTGAACGTGTGGGACGCGATCACCGCCAAGGTCGTCAGCGACCTGCCCGGCACGAAGGCGATCGCCACCGCCGGGCACTCGATCGCCGCGTCGTACGGGTACGAGGACGGCGGCATGCCCCTCGACCTCGCGCTGTCCGGGGCGGCGATCGTCGCCGCCGCCACGGACCTGCCGGTCACCGCCGACCTGGATGACGGCTACGAGGATCCCGCCGAGACGATCCGCCGCGCCATCGGCTCGGGCATCGTGGGCGCCAACGTCGAGGACCGGCTTCGACCCTTCGACGAGGCGGTCGCCCGCGTCGCCGCGATCACCGCTGCGGCACAGGCCGAGGGCGTCGACTTCCAGCTGAACGCCCGCACCGACGCGATCGTGCGCGGCGGCGAGCGCCCGATCGACGAGAGCATCGAGGACGCGATCGCCCGCGGCAAGGCGTTCCTGGACAACGGCGCCGCCCTGGTCTTCGTGCCCGGGGCGATCGAGCGTTCCGTGGTCGAGCGACTCGTCGCCGGTCTGGGCCGCGGCAAGCTCTCGGTCATCGGCCTGCCCGGCGCACTGGCCGCCGCGGAGTACGAGGCACTCGGCGTCGCCCGCATCTCGTACGGCCCGCTCACGCAGCGGGTCGCGCTGCGCGCGCTCCGTGACCTGGCGACCGACCTGTACGCCGACGGCGTCGTACCGGAGGACACCCCGGTCCTGAACTGACGGAGCGGACGGACGGGAGGCCCGGTGCCAGCTGGCACCGGGCCTCCTGCGCGTCACGTGGTCGCGATCGCGACCCGCTCAGCTCAACCGAGCGCCGGGTACAGCGCGGGCGCGGTGCGCGCGTGCGTCTCCTGCTCGAAGGCGTAGCCGAGGCCGATGACCGTGCTCTCGTCGAACGAGCGGCCGAGGAACTCCAGGTTCACGCCGGCGCCGGTGATCGTGTTGTCGGCAGCGGTCGCCTGGCCCATCGGGACGGTGATCGCCGGCATGCCGGTGTTCGGGCTGAGGCGCATGTTCGTCGACTGCGTGCTGTACGGCGTTCCCGACGGGTAGACGAGTGCGTCGAGGTCCTGGTCGTCGAGCATCTGCGTCACGAGCTGCTTGCCGGTGGCGAGCTGCGTCGTGTGCGACCCCGTCGGGCCGGCCCACGCCTGGTACTGCGCGTCGGTGATCAGGTCACGCGACTGGTAGGTGCTCTTGCGGCTCGGCACGTACTCGCCCGAGGCCAGGATGCCCTGCAGCGAGCGTGCGGCGACGTCGGGGTCGAGGTGCTTCGCGACGTACTCGTCCAGGTCGTGCTTGAACTCGTTCGTGCTGCCGCTGCCCTCGGACAGGACCCGGTTGAAGGCCGTCGTCGCGGTGATCGGGACGACGGTGGCACCGGCGGCCTGGAGCTTCGCGACGGAGGCGTCGAACAGGCGCTTCGTCGTGGCGTTCGTGCCGACCATGCTCGTCACGTAGCCGATGCGGGCGCCCTGCAGGGAGTCGGCGTCGAGCGACGATGTGTACGACGTCGGCACCTTGCCGGCCTGCGCACTCGTCGCCGGGTCCGCCGCGTCCACGCCGGTCACGGCGTCGAGCGCGACCGCCGCGTCCGTCACCGAGCGGGTGATGGGGCCACCGGTGTCCTGGGACAAGGCGAGCGGGATGATCCCGTCGCGGCTGGTCAGGCCGACCGTGGGCCGGATGCCGACGAGCTGGTTGTACGTCGACGGCACGCGGATCGAGCCGCCCGTGTCCGTGCCGAAGCCGATCCCGGCGAGGTTCGCGGAGATCGCCGCCCCGGTGCCGCCACTCGAGCCGCCGGCCGTCTGCGCCGTGTTGTACGGGCTGGCGACCAGGAGCGACGAGCCGGCGGGCTGGTTCGACGAGAACTCGGAGACGAAGCCGAAGGCGAACTCGTCGAGGCTCGCCTTCGCCAGGATCACGGCGCCGGCGTCGCGCAGGCCGGAGACCATGGCGGCGTCGGTGTCGGTCTGGTTGTCGTCCCAGCAGCCGCAGCCACCGGTGGTCGGCATGTCCTTCGTGTCGTAGTTGTCCTTCACCGCGATCGGCACGCCGAGCAGCATGCTCGTCATCCCGTGCTCGGCGCGCTCGGCGTCCGCGGTCTTCGCGGCGGCCAGGGCGTCGGCGTTCGTGGTGACGATCGAGTTGAGCGGACGCCCGGTCGACGCGGTGTCGACCTTCGTGCGGTCGTACGCGGCAATGCGGTCGAGGTAGTCCTGCGTGATCGCCACCGACGTGGTGACGCCGGCGTTCATCGCGGCCTGCATGTCGATGGTCGACGCCTCGACGAGCTCGAACGGGCCGTCGTCGTAGATCATCCGCTGGGACAACCCGGCCAGGTCGGCGACGGTGATGGTGCCGTCGGCGTCGGTGTCCGCGGCGCTGACCGTCGCCCAGTCCGTGCTCGCGGTCGTCGCACCGAGGTGGTCGGTGAGCACGGCGAGGTCGGCCCGGGTGACCTGGTCGTCGCCGGTCAGGTCGAGGTCCGTGTAGTACGGCGCGAGCATGGCGGCGGGGCTGGCGTCGACGGCCGCGGGTGCTGCGGTGGCCGTGATCGCGGGGGTCGCGGCGAGGACGGTGCCGACGAGGGCGACGAGCGATGCGCCGGCGACGGCGGTGCGCTTC
Organism: Curtobacterium sp. MCPF17_003; assembly: GCF_003224385.1. Classification (NCBI taxonomy): domain Bacteria; kingdom Bacillati; phylum Actinomycetota; class Actinomycetes; order Micrococcales; family Microbacteriaceae; genus Curtobacterium; species Curtobacterium sp. MCPF17_003. The sequence goes on from NZ_QKLC01000007.1 coordinate 81,556, forward strand.
TTGCTGGGGGCCTGCTTGCGGGAGGCCTGCTTCGTGGCTGCCTGCTTCGTGGCGGCCTGCTTCGTGGCGGTCATGCGGAGGCTCCGGTGCGGTCGCGGCGGGCACGACGGGCCCGCAGGGTGATCAGGGTGCCGCCGGCTGCGAGCAGGGCGATGGACGCGGCGATCCACGGCGCGACGTCGGCGCCGGTCCAGGCGAGGTCGCCTCCGGTCGGACGGTCCCCGCCGGCTCCTGCCACGGCGGTGGCGCCGTCGGTCGGGTCGGCGCCCGGTGCGGTCGGGTCGCCGGGGCCGCCGCCCGTGCCGGTGCCGGGCTGCGTGGTCGCTCCCGGGGTCGGCGTGGCGCTCGGGGCGGGCGTCGGAGTGGCCGTTGCGGCCGCCGCGACCACGACGGTGGTGCTCGCCGGGTCGACGAGGGTCGTCGACGTGCCGTCGGAGCCGACGAGGGTGATGCTCGTGATGTCGAGGTCGACGCTGCCGACGGCCGTCGGGGTCAGCGAGATCGAGGTGGCCAGGTCGCCTTCGAGTGCCGGCGAGGTGCCGAGGCGGGTGTGCACGATCGTCAGGGCGTCGCCGTCCTGCTCGACGCTGTCGAAGCCGCCGTCCGGGCCGGTGACACTGTCGTCCCGGTACTGCACGGAGTCGGCCTCGAGCGTGATCTCGTACGCGTAGACGTCGGCGGTCTCCGGGATCGTCAGGTCGACGTCGATCGCCGTGCCGACGGTCACGGTGGCCGGGGCGTCGATGGTGGCGGTGGTCGCGGTGGGTGCTGCCTGGGCCGGAGCGGCCGTCAGGACGGCGAGGCCGAACGCCCCGGCGGCGACGAGCGTCGAGGAGACGATCGTCGCGCGGGGGCGCAGCCGTGGTCGGTGCTGCATGGGCGCAGTTCCTTCGGGTGGGGTGGAGGGGTGCTGAGCGGGTACTCAGTGAACCGAAAGCTAACGTGGCGCTGTTTCCGGTTCTGGCCCGGCACGTTTCCGCCCCGTTACGGCTCGTTCCTGCCGCTACTGTCGTGCCATGTCGCTCGACGTCGAAGCCCTGCTCACCCCGCCCTCCCCCGTCGCTGCGCGCGCACTGGACGTCGTGCGGGCATGGTCCGAACCCGCCCTCGTGCACCACTGCCTGCGCTCGTGGGCCTGGGCCGTCCTGCTCGCCCCGACGGTCGACCTCGAACCGGACCCCGAGCTGCTCTTCGTCGCGACGATGCTGCACGACCTCGGCGTCACCCCGTCGTTCGACGCCCACCGGGTGCCCTTCGAGGACGCCGGCGGCGCCGTGGGTTCGGTCTTCGCGCTCGGTGCCGGGTGGGACGCCGTGCGAGCCCGTCGGGTCGGGGAGATCATCGAGCGGCACATGTGGCGATCCGTCGACCCCGAGGTCGACGCCGAAGGGCACCTGCTCGAGGTGGCGACCTCGCTCGACGTCTCCGGTGTCGGCTTCGACAAGTGGTCGTCGGACGACCTGCGGGACGTCACGGCCGCGCTGCCCCGCCTGGACTTCTCGGCGTCGTTCGACGGGCTGATCCACGAACAGGCCTCGCGCAAGCCTTCCTCGGCCGCGGCCCGCCTCGACGGCTCGGGGAACGTCGCCGCAGGCGGGGACCGCTGGGCGGCCTTCCTGGCGTCCTGACGCTCGTTCCGGTCGCTTGCTGGACTTCTCGGCGGGGTGGGCGTATAGTCTCTGGTTGGTGCACTGCAGCGAACCCATCTGACTCGCGCACACCAATCTCTCGACACCGACTCACCCGAGTCGCATTCCACTCGAGACACCGCTCGATCCGAACGGACGAGCTGCACGTTGAAACTCGACGTGCGCGCCCCGCACTCGATGCGTCGCGCTGGACTGAGACGTCCGCCGACACCGAGTCGCCCTGGCGCCGAATGACCAGGAAGTACAGCACCATGACCAGCAACGAACGAATCACCGTGTTCGGGACCGCACTCGCGGCCCCGACGATCACCCCGGACCGCATCGCCGAGTTCCCGGTGCGCGACGACCGCTCGCAGCGCGAGTACCTCGTGCGCATCGCGGCCGACGACCTGGGGACCTTCGTCACCCGGGGCACCCGGCTCGACGCCGTCGGCGAGGCCGGCTGGACCGTCCCGGGCCGCTCCTGGGCGGGCGAGGCCAGCCGCACCCTGCTGCAGGCACAGTCCGTGCAGGCGGGCGAGATGGCCCTCGCGGCCTAGGTCCCACCAGCACCACCACGAAGCGCCGCCGAGTCCGCTCGGCGGCGCTTCGTCGTTCCCGGGGCAGCCACGGTGCGACGCGTCAGTACTCGCCCTTGATCACGAAGAACGAGCCGCGGATCGTGCCCGCGAGCTTCGACCGCTGCCGGGCGAACTTGAACTTGTCGGCGAGCTCCTCCGGCACGTCCATGCCGTCGGAGAGCTTGAACCCGACCGCTCGCTTGCCGCCCGGTTCGAGTGTGTAGAGCACGTTGATCACCAGGCCGGACTCGTAGAAGACGTAGGTCCAGCGGACGCCGTCGACCACTGCTTCGGTGGCCTCGAGTGGCGGGGACGCGATCACGAGCCCCCGCTCCTCCACGAGTACGCGGGCGACGTACTCGACCAGCTCGGGAGCCTCGGCGGCAGGACGCGTAGTGAGGTCGTGGTCGTACTTGTTCTTGAAGTAACGGGCCTCGTTCGCACGGAGTCCGGCGAGCGCATCCACCACCGGCGATGTCTCGAGCCCCACCGTGGACACGTTCACGAAGTCGACGACGTACGGCATGGGGGCCTCCTCGGGCACTGGACGAGCCGAATCTAGTCCCCCATGCCACTTCAGCAGCAAGGGCGCGTCCTCTATAGTCGAGAGCTATAGGGAGGTCGTCATGCGGGTCGATCGTGCCGCGGAACTCATCCGCGCTGCCCGCGAGGACCTCGGTCTCTCGCAGACCGGTCTCGCTGCCGCCGCCGGCATGCAGCAGCCCACCATCTCGGCGTACGAGAGCGGACGGAAGCGGCCGCGCCCGGAGTCGCTCCGGCGGATCCTCGAAGCGGCCCACACCCGCCCGAGCATCCCGCTCGCCGTCTACGCCGACGCGATCCTCGACGAGGCGAAGCGCTTCCACCTCGACGACGTCCGCGTCTTCGGCTCCGCGGTCCGCGGGCAGGACACCGAACGCAGTGACATCGACCTGCTGGTCCACCTGACCCCCGCGGCATCGCTGTTCGATCTCGGTGGATTCGCGCACGAGGTCGAGCGCATCACCGGTTTCGAGGTCGACGTCCTCACCGACGACCTCGAAGACGACGAGCACTTCACCCACGTCCTCGACGAAGCCGTGCCGCTGTGATGCCGGCTCCCCGGTTCACGCCTCGGCCCCGCAACGACCGTGACCCTGCTGCCCTCGAAGAGCGGTGGCCGTCGCTGCAGACTAGCTTCCTCGACCTGCTCGCCGAGTGCTCCATGATCGTCGAGCACGGGCGGAGCGAGTTCGACGCGACCCGCAGCCTCACCTACCGAGCAGCCGAAGCGGTCATCATCCACTTCGACGACCTGCTCGGTCGCATCCCCCAGGACCGGGAGGCACGACTCCCGTCCGACCTGTCACTCGCGGCCGTCCGCAAGACCCGCAACATCCTGTCGCACGACTACCGAAAGGCACGGAAGGAGATCGTCTGGGACGCGATCGAGCACCGCATCCCCGCGGTGATTCTGGCGCTCGTCGACTGACCCCACCGGGCGTCCCGACGACTCGGACCGCTCGCCTCAGTTCAGGCGCTCGAAGACCATCGTGGCCTGCACCCGGTCCCCGCCACCGAAGCCAGTGCTCCCCGAGGAAGCCGTCGTGATCGTGTGCAGCCGGTACCCGAGCGCAGCCTGCGCGTTGATCGCCTTCTCGAGCTCGGTGAGGTTGCCCGAACCCGTGCCGAAGAACTTCTCCTTGAGCACCACCTGCAGCACGACGTAGCTCATGCCGTTCTGCGCCGGACGCGGCTGACCACCCGAAGCGGCTTCGGCCTGGATCCGGCCGATCACTCCACCGACACCCGACGCCACGGGTGCCTGCTGCTGCACCTGCTCCGTCCACGCGGAACCGTCCCACCACCGCATGGTGCCGGAGCCGTCGTCGTACCACCCTGCCTGTGCATTCGTCATGCGCTCATCCTGGCGCACGACGAACCACGCCGGCAGATCAGTTGTTGAAGCGGAACGAGTGCCCCTGTTCACGTGCGTCCACGCTAGTGCAGAGATCCCCAGAACGACGGGGCTTTGGGAATCTCCAGCTTCACGTGAGAGCACGCCATTTCAGGGGCGTGTGCGGCACCAGTGCGGCACGAAGCCGGACTGGTGCCGCACTTCCTACGCGGACTAGGACCGCATCTGCCTAAGCTGCGACGGCGCGTCACCGTCCCTCTTGCGGCGACGCCCAAGAGACTGCGCCGACTGCTTCCACGGATCCCGTGGCTGCTGAGTCCAGGCTTTGACCTCGGAGGGCCAGAAGCGGTGCTGGTTGCCGTTGCGGAAGGACGGGAACGTCGGATCCTTGCCGAGTTCCCGTGCCTTCCACTCGGAGATCTGCAGCCATGCTGCGAGCTCGGCAACCGTCAACGCTTGCTCGTCCATGCCGCGCAACCTACGTGACCGCTCGACCACCGCTGCGCACGTCTAAGAGGACGGGTATGTCTTTGACCCCGAAGACTGCCCATAATCCTTCAAATCCGGAGGTAATACGCCAAATTTGACTATGGCGCTATGGTTCCGCCCGGAGGACCATGGACAGATGCACGAGCTCGAGCCATCCTGCACCGATCGACTCGCCTACTCGATCCCGAACTTTGCCAAGGCCGTTGACCTGTCAGTGGACACGATCCGCAAGGCGATGGACAACGGGGACCTTCTGCCTTCTTACCCGACACGAGCCGGACGGAAGCCAATCATCACGCACGAAGAGGGGCTGCGGTGGCTGCGGTCGCTGTCGCAGGAGTCGCCTCGCTACCGCTGAAGGTTTCAGTAGCCGCTGAGCGCCTGAGCTTGTCGCGCGGTGCCCTAGGACGGATTACACCGCGTCCACCGGGCGTAGGTACATCGCTCGTGGCTTACCTCGTTCAGACCATCCGGCGATCCGGTACTTCGTGGAGTTGCCGGTTAGTGTCACCCGAACGCTTCCATCAGCGCTGAGGGAGGGACAGTAGCGCAACGGCTGCGGGTCGAGTCGCGCGCCGTTCACGTAGATCATGGTTCGCAATGCCAACACCCCTCAGTCGCCGCACCAGCAGCGGTTTCGGCGGGGGCCTGACCGTGCCGACGGGTGTAGGCGGCGCTGAACCGTCCGAGGTGGACGAATCCCCATCGGCGAGCGGCATCAGGGACGTCGACGTCCGCCGTGCGTCGCGAGCTACGCACGGCATCCAGTCGGTGGTTCAGGATGAATTCGACGGGCGAGGTTCCCGTCTGCGTTTCGAGGAATGTGCGGAGCTCGCTTTGGCTGAAGTCGGTTGCGGCGGCGAGAGATGCCGCGGACACGTGACTCGTCGGAGTCAGGTCGATTCGAGCGTGGAGCCGGCTCAGTGCTTCGGACGGGTCGGTGGTCATGCGCGGATCCTTCATGGCGTTGAGGATGCTGCGGCCCGGGACAGCGACCACGGCGAACGCTAGAACCTCGCGTGGCTGTGGGGAACCCCTTGACAAAGGAGCTTTGCGGCAGCTCAAACCTGCAGGGTGGCGCGCGCTCCTAGTCGTGTCGAGAGCGCTGCCGGTGCCGATCGACAATCAGCTCTCGGGTACGCGCAGTCATGTCCGCTACGAAGTCCGGTTGGGGCTGTTCGAGCTCATCATCGGGGGCGTCCTCTACGAGGATCGGTACGCCCGGCCCGAGCAGGACACTGGTTCGCGTACTCGCCCCGTTCAGATCGGCGGTTGGCACTTCTACGACGTCGCTGGCTGAAGCTTGAGCGAGCACCGCCGCGTAGTGGATAAGCGCGTGAGCTACGTCATCCGATGTGATCACTGACGAGAGCCCGTAGACGATGTATTTCACGCTGCTCCTAACCACTCACTCATCCGCGGCAGGTGCAGTGACCACCGCGACTCGGACGGTAGTGGGAGCGGTCCGCGTGGCCACCGAGGATCGCGAGATTCGGACAGCCGTGCACAAGGGTGGTCTGTGTGTCAGGGGTGTTGAGCATGATCCACCCATGCCCGAGCACAAGTGGGCTCCCCCGGAGCATCCTGACGTCACCCTGCACCAGCCCGTCACGCTCGACGCAGGGACGGTTGGCCGGCTTCGGACGCTCGATCCGGTCACGCCCGTCTGGGCGGACATTGAGTTCGTAGGCGTCGGCGTGCTTCACCTGAAGTGCTTCGCGGCTGCTGAGTCGGATCGTGCGGTGCTCGTACAGACCGCATGGCAGGGGCGACTGCAGCAGGTGCTCGTGTCGCGGGACAAAGTGACGCGACGTGCACTCGACCCGCGAACACGGTGATGGCGCGCAGACGGCGCGACAGGTGGTCACTCGGTCCGGCACTTAGCCTCCCCGAGGCGGCGTATGGAGGACCCGTGTACGACCTCGCAGAGCCCGACCCTGTGCTGGCCTGGGTGACGTTCCCCGACCGGTCCCTCGAGGTGCAGGCGCGTGCGATCGCCTACACGGACCTGGCGGTCCTCGTCGAGTGGGGGTTCTCGCAGGCCGCTGAGTGCGCCTGGGTGTGGCGAGACGCCGTGCGCCCACGATAGGAAGACCTGATGCACTTCACTGCGGGCAATCCCTACGCCCCTGACTCCGTTTCCGACTGGTGGAACTTTTCCGTCAACGCACTGATCGGCGTTGCGACCGCCGTGACTCTTATCGTCACCGTCGTACAGGCCCGGCAAGCGAGCCGAGATGCGCTCTCCGCTCGCCGCGACGCAGCACGAGCGTCAGCCCGTGAGGATGAGCGCGAACGGCTCTCTAGGGAAGACGACATGCGACTACGCGCCGCGCGCCAAGCCCTCAGCGTTTGGGTGAATTGCAGGTGGGATCGTTCTGGCCCGATACGTTTTCGCCCAGTGCTCCATAACGATTCTGACGCCGCGATCCGAGACGTTCGGATCCACTGGCCCGGACAACAGGGAGAGGGTTGGGCTCTGCCCGGCCTGAACGCCGATCAGCGTTGGGAACTCGACCCCTGGGTGCAGGTTGCGGACTCTCTAGCTCAAAGCCAGATGGATCCCCCGTTCACCGTCGAGTTCACGGACATCTACCGCGACCGCTGGAGCATCACGTACGACCGCACGGTCCGACTCCTGCACGGTCCGAAGTTCGTCCTACCGAACGACAGCGTTTCGAACTAGCCCAAGGTCAGAAAGTTGCCGATGGTGCCAGCGACGATTCCGATTACGACGAGGGCCACAGCCGTTCCCTGTCGCTCCATGGCCTCGAGCAGGAAGACCTCAGGCGAATCAGACGACTGGCGCGGTGGCCACACATGACCGTCACCGGCCCCGCCACCGTCGATGATGTGCTCGACAGGCGTGTCGAGCATCTTCTTCGCCGACCTGATGCCGCGGACGATGAGAATAACGCCCCCGAGCTCGGCGACCGCGGATGCGATAAAGAGGATTCCAGCGGCGATCTGCATAGCTGAAAGGATGCAGGCACCGACTGACAAGAGCCCGTCGAAGCCAGCCCGGGCCGCTGCAGTCGCCCCTACTGGTTCGCGCGCTTTGGCACGGTCTTGTTCTTCCAATGCCCCGGCTTCCACTCGCCAGTCAGCTCGAAGTGGACTCGGGTCTTGTAGTGGTCGTTGAGGGCGCTCAGCACTGCCGCTTGCACGACCCAGTAGGTGATGAAGATGCCAAGGATGAAGAGGACGATTCCCATGCGGGAAGTCTGCGGGTCCCGCGATCGACCCGCCCCTCCCAGTTCGGGAGGGGCGGTTCGGGGCGGGTGCTACACGACGGCCTGAGCCGTGAGGTCGTAGACGGTAAGTTGCCCGACTGCGAACGTTGTCGTACCGGGCTGGACGAACATCTTCAGGTCGATGTTGTTCGTGTTTTCGGGTACGACGAGCTCGGTGTAGAACCTGCCGCGCGTTACTGCCTCGGTGACGTCGAGCAGCTGGTTGTAGGTGTCGGTCTGATTCGACGTGTTCACGTAAGCCTGCATTCCAGCCGCCCCGGCAGCCTTCGTGACTACTCCGGAGAATGCGAGCCGGTGCCCCGCTACCGGCGTGATCCGCTTGTAGAGCGTCGCGCCTGCCGACGTCGCTGACAGCGCGAGCTGTTGCATCTTCCCGGGCACGAGCGGGTCCGTAATCACGGAGGGCGTCGCGCCGGTCGGGAGCGAGCCGAACACACTCCATGGCGCTGCCAGCCCGTTCGTCACGGAGCCGTAGTTGAGGCCGTCAGGCACTAGGTTCAGCGTGTCCGTGTTGTCCGACGCGATCGGTATCGTCGCCGCTCCTACGAGCGGTGCGAGCGTGTCGGCGGCGTACTTCCCGAGCAGCGCGTTGCCGATGTTGCCCGGGTGCGTGCCGTCGGTGTTGCCCATCGTCGACTGCAGCAGGTTCCCGGTCGCGGGGTCGATGCTGAGCGCGTAGAAGTCCAGCATTCGAATGCCCTGCTGTGTGCAGTACCTCCGAAGCCAGGTGTTGTACTTCACGATCACCGGGCGCTGCGAGCTCGAGTTGATGGCGGGGATGGTGCAGAGCACCGGAACGATCCCCGCGGTCCGCAGGTAGGTGACGATGTTCCCGATGTTCGAAGCGAAGTCCTCCACCGGCACCGGCGTCGCGGAGTCGTTGGTGCCTCCAAGCACGACGCAGACCGCGGGGTTGTAGTCGATGACGTCCTTCTTGACGCGCGAGAGCATCTTCGCGGTGGTGTCGCCGCTCACTCCGGCGTTGACCGTCTTCGCCAGCTTCCCGCCCGAGTAGAGCATCGCGTACGTCGCGATACTGTCCCCCGCGACGGCCGCGCTGCTACCGGCCGTGACGCCGGGCCAAGAGTCGCCCTTGTTGACCGCGCCAAGACCTCGAGTGATGGAGTCACCCAACCACGCAACGCCCGACCCGAAGGCACCCGCTGCGAGCGGGGCAAGCCGCCGGCGCAAGTACTCTTCGCCTGCCGCGGGCGGCACCTCGGGCATGTTCGAGTTGGGGTGCGGCGGCAGGTCCCATCGCGGGACCTTCTCGTATGACTGCATGATTCTCTCCCTGATGTGAGTGCTGCTGCGCCTCAGCGCCCGCCGCGGATCTTGGTTTTGTACATGAACATGGCTTGATCCATGTCCTTCTGCTGATCGCCAGAAGACGGGAACGAGAACGCCACCTGCTGTGGTCCGTCATATCCCGCCATCTGCGTCGGCATCGAGAAGTACGGTGCCGCCGGCTGCACCGTCGGGATGTTGAACCCACCAGACGCGAAAGCCTGCAGACGCTTCCCGGTCTCTTCCCACACAGCCAACGAACGCGCGCGCTTAGACGGAGCCAACGGGATATACGCCTCCCCGCCAGTTTCCGGTTCAGCCCACACCCGCCATGCACCCGCAGGCGCAATCTCCGCGAGATGGTTTTCCCGCATGCCACCATCCGCGTAGTAGTCGACCAGGCCACCATCAGCCTTTGTCACACCACCAGTCCACGACGATGCCGGACTGTCATTCGTAGCCTGCACCGAAATGCGAACCACGCGCCCATTGTTCAGCGTGATCAGGTTGTTGATCTTGTTCTGCGCATCCGACGTTTCCGCTAGGATCTTGATGTCCTTCGACGACGGCAAAGCGAACACCTGATCGGCGAGCTTCTTCACCTCAGCCTTGTTGAATCCCGCCGCAGTAGCAGACTCGATGAACTTAGCACGCTGATCACGCAACGTCGCAATGTACTTGTCCGCAGCGTCCTTAGACGACATCGTGGACGAATCCACCTGGAACTGCGCCTTAGCCGCCTCCTGCGCCTTACCGGCCACATCAGACAGCATCGACGCGTTCGCGGAACCCGACTCCGTGCTCTGATCCAACGACAACTTGAAACCGTCGAGAGTCTTGTGCGACTCTTCGTACGCTTCCTTCTGCCGGTCAACCTCATCGGAAATCCCGGCAAGGCCAGCCTGGTAATCGGCGTTCGACGACACAGCATCCTGGTTCGCGCCGTTGATGTCGTTGAACGACTCCAGCAACTGGTTCAGCTGATCAGTGAGCGCTTCAACCTTGTCCTGCTCTTCCAGGTAGGCGTCGCCGGTTTCCTTCGCGACCGTCGCGGAATCTTCCTGTGCCAGCTTGAGCAGGTTGTGCATGCTGTCGGACTCGCCCAGCGCGGTTGCCTGCTCGGTCAGAGCCTTCTTGTAGGCAGGCATCGCGTTCAGCAGGGTCTCGAGCTGGCCGTTGGAGCCGTCGGTCTCGGCAGCGAGCAGCGAGAACGCGTGCTGCGCAGTGGGGAGGTCCGTGGCCGCCAGCACACCAAGCTGCTCACCGACATCCTTGATCGCGTCCGTGGCACCGAAGTAGTCGGAGTTGAAGCGGGCCATGACGTTCTTGTTGCGCTCGTCGATGTTGTCGAGCACCGCCGGCAGATCCTTCAGCTGCCCAGCAACATCAGCCGTCCAGTACTTGAAGCCCTTGCCCTGCGCGGCAGTCTCGAACACGTCAGACGCGTCCTTGGCCGTGACGAGGCTGTTGGTGAGCTCATCGGAGCTGGCCTGCAGCGATTCGATGTACTTGCTGAGCAGGTCCACCCCGACCGTCGCTGCGGCCAGAGCCACACCCCACGGCCCGGTCAGGAAGGTTGCCACGGCCTTCATGGCGGCACCGGAGCGTGTGACAGCCCCACGGACCGACTCGACGCCCTTGGATACAGCCGGGATGGACGACCCCTGCAGCGTGTCGAGCGCCAGCTTGAACTCAGCGACCTTTGGAATCACCAGCAAGAATCCGCCTGCAGCAAGCGCCGCAGCACCCGCAATCGCCGTAAGGGTCAGAGCGGTGGACTGAACAATCGGCGGGGCATCCGAGAATGCATCCACCATGCTCGTAACCAGCTGCACGAGGGGCCGCAGCGTGCCATCAGCAGCCGCACCCGCCTTGATCGCGGCAGTATCGAACGCGCCACCCAGCTTCTCAAGGTCACCAGCCAGGTTGTCCTGCATGATCGCAGCAGTCTCAGCGGCATACCCGGAGTCGTTGACCTTGTTGATCCACCCCTGAACGCCCGACTGACCCTGCTCGAACAGGACCGACGCAGCACGCACCGCGTCAGCACCGAAGATCGTCTTCAGGGCAGCGTTCTGCTGCTCAACGGACATGCCCTTCAGCGCGTCCTGCAAGACACCGGCGTACTGCGCGAGACCGATGAAGTTACCCTGCGAGTCGTAAGCGCTGATGCCGAGCTGATCCATCAGATCAGCGGCCTGCTTCGAGTTTGGCGTCAACGCCTGCAGCATCGACTTGAATGACGTACCCGCATCGGAACCGGTCAGACCAGCAGACGCGAACGCCGCCAGGCCACCAGTCGTTTCCTCGATCGACAGGCCGGTCTGGTTCGCGACAAGCCCAGCCTGGTTCAGCGCCTCACCAAGATCGTGGACGGACCCCTGCGCCTTGCCCGCACCAGCAGCCAACAGGTCCGCCACGTGCGGCACCTCGCCACCCTTAAGGCCGAACTGCGTCATCGCCGTGGCCGCAGTCTCAGCAGCCTCGCCAACACCGAGCGCGCCGGCCGCAGCGAGATCAAGCGAGCCCTTCAGCCCGCCACCGAGGACATCAGTCGTCGTGACACCGGCCTTCGCCAGTTCCTCGATCGCCTCGCCAGCCTCAGTTGCCGAGAACGCCGTAGCGCCACCCGCATCGATAGCCGCATCACGCAACAGGTTCATGTTCTCGGCGGTCTCATGCGTCGCCGCCTGCACCGCAGACATCTGCTTGTCGAACTCGGTGTACTTCGCCACCGCGATACCCACCGCAGCGACAGCGACGGCACTGAAAGCAGTCAGGCCCCGGCCAACCTGCTCCATCGCCTGGTTCTGCTGCTCAAACTTCTGCTTCGCATCCTCAGCAGACCTCGAAACCTTCCGGTTCGCCGACTCCGCTTGCGCGAAACCCTGCACGTAACTAGCGACCTGAGCGGTCAACGTTACGCTCGTGTTCCTTTCGACCATTCCTTCATCTCCAACCGGAGAATCAAGGCGCACAAAAGAAACCCGCCGGAGACCCGAGCGCGCCGAGACTTCTCATCTCGTTCACGCCCGGGTGGTTTCCGGCGGGCTTACTTACAGCTCAATTCTACCGCGGAACAGCACCAGAAGGATATACTGCTCTATGCGAAATACTTCGCGACAACAAAGCCGATGACGCGCGCAACAAGAAGGCGCGGACTTGAAGCGTTGTCATTTCGGCGCGGTGCTCTCGTCCACATCCCTACCATTTCGCTTGGCAACGAATAGCTTATCGATCTCCAGATCGGCGCGAACAGCCAATGTAAAGGCGTCGAATAAGTCGTCGTATTGAGCGCGGAATGACATGTGATCACGAGCCACGAAGAGGCTCGCATTCGCTTCCGCTTCCATGTAGGCCTCAACTCGCTCGATCATCTCGCGGATGGCCTGGCTCACCCCAAAGCTCCCTACCGCTTCGACGAGGGTCGCCAACCGATTCAGGTTGCGATACTCGTCAGCAAGAGAATCTACTGCGGCCGCTGCCAGCTCATCGCGCTCCACCATTTCTGCTGCCTCTTCAGGAGTGGCTGCCGTTGCGGGGTCAATCCGACCGGAGTTGTGACCGCCATATTGCCTCACAGCCACGCGCAGATTGTCGGCAGCTTCTATCGCGGCGAAATACTGCTCGCGTCGCACCTCGAGCAGTTTGGCTCGTCTCTCACGATTGTGCTGAATCCAATTCGCAACTTGGATCGATGCAGCACCAATCAGTGCGACGATCAACGCGCCGGCGAGCGGGCCGACAACGGTCCAGGGGTTCACCGGCGGGTACGTAGGGACGGGTGCCGGTGTCGGACTAGCGGCCAGAACGATCCAGAGCATGCCTGATTTTTCCACGGCTAACCGCGGCCGGCTGGCCGCGGCTGTGGAAAAACTGTCACGGACAGACGTCACCTAGCCCCGGAGGGCCTCCAGGCGACGCACAGGGGGCCTCCGCCCACCCCCAGCGCTCTCTTGTCGCAGTTGCGTAGAGAGGGCTGGGGTGAGCGCACAGGCTCTCAGACCATGTAGGCCATCGTGCGGCTGAAGGACTCGTTGAGGTGCTGCTCGAGGATCTGGATCTCCTTCGCGGTCGTCGCAGCGTCGGGGTGCTCGGCCGTGAACTGCTGGGTCACGCCGTTCCAGCCCTTGTCGATGGACTTGCGGAAGAGCGCGTGCGCGAGAGTTCGGTCGTTGCTTCGGATCGCGAGGCCCATGAGCCGTGAAGCATCGTCAGCGTCGTCCAGCCGGTCGGCTCGCTCCTGCGCGTCTCGGAAGGCGATCATGTCGGTTGCGCCGTAGCCAATCTTCGCGTCGAGCTGCGTCTCGAGGCTGCGGAGGTGGTTCTTCACCAGCTGAACCTCCTTGTCGCGGAGGGCGTTCGCACGGGTACGAGCGCCGGCCACTACCTCTTCTGTCTGGTGCCGCTTCCCTTCCTCGGACAGCGTGACGTTTGCGGCGATATCCTTCTTCTCCTGCTGCGTGTACTTCTGCAGGCGTGACGCCTGCTCGCGCAGGTCGTCGAGCTGGGCGTCGAGTGCGTCAAGGCTCATGGTGTTCCCTTTCGTGCTTTGAAGTGGGCGAGTTGTTCTCGGTTGATCCGGTAGGCGCGACCGACCGTGTTCGCTTGTAGGCGGTTCTCGCGGATTGCTTTGCGTATTGCGCGGTCGGTCATCGCGAGGGCGTCAGCCGCTTGTTTGGTGCTGAGCCATTCAGAGTCTGGTGTTAGTTCCGGCCTTGCCGCATTCTTGGTTCCGGTGGCGGTATTTCTCCAGATGAGTGCGGCGGTTTTGAGAGCGATGAGGGATTGGTCGATCTCGGCGTCTTCGCCTCGGTGGTCCAGGTGGTAACGGTCTAGTTCTGCGTAGCGCAGAAGCCAGGCGCACGCTCTTGCGCTCAGGAGAACTACGGGGCCGTCGACGCCGGTCAGTAGTTCTGAGGCTTGCTTTACTCTTCGCAAGGTTCCCCTTTGAAGCAGAAAGGACCCGCACCTGAAGAGGTGCGGGTCCTTGACGGTCGGAAGTTAGACTTGCGCAGTTTTCTCTACAGCCACCGCGGCACGATCACGGTATTCCGTCAAACGGGCGTAGTGATTGTCGATGCTTTCGTTGTGTTCCCGTAGATACGCGCCGAGAACATCGCGGATGTGACCGGCGATCCAGCGGCACTCTTGTGCCGGTAAGTCCTTGTCCAGATCGCCAATCGCGTAGCGCGCGGACACGCCTTCGATACCGGAGATGCCGTGGTAGACGCCGTGACGTACCCGCTGATCAGAGATGATCGCAGCGCGTGTGCTGATGCGTCGAAGGATCGTCTCGTGGAGGTCATTGAACCGACCCTGATCGTCCGGCGTTTCGGTATGCCACGTGTCGAGCAGTTCCAGTGTGCTCTCTAGAGCTTTCTCCGCTGCGATCATGCCTCGGTCGCGCAGTTCATCTTCGAGCTCGTGGGTGCGACGGGTTTTCGCGTTCTTCGCCTCGCGGCGGTTCGTCACCAGCTGGTTGATGAGCGCACCGGCGATGGCGGCCCCAGCTCCGATACCGCCATTGAGCACGGACGCCCAGGGGAACGTGTCAGTCATGGTGCGACGGTACTGAATCTTCATCGCCTTCAGTTCCCCCAGTTAGCGTCCCCCACCACGCACGAGCGGCTGAGCGCATGTCGAAGTCGCTCGCGTCGGTGATCTTGTAAGCGGGCTCGAGGTACAGGACGGTGAGGTGCAGCGTGACGCCGAAGAGGACGTCGGGCCACGCGTCCGGGCCGAGCGTGTGGTCTACGTGCCACTTGTGCTTGGACACGATGGCGGTGAGTTCGGGTGGGTTGTCCGAGGTGGCTGCGAGCTCGGTAGCGAGGGTGAACGCTGCGAGGCCGATGGATCCCATGCCGGCGACGCTGCTGGGGTTGCCGTCCTTGTCTTCGTAGAGCTGGCCTGCGAGTGCCCGGTTGCCCGCCGCTTCGAGTTCGCTGAGGTAGGTGTCGACCCAGCTCTTGCTGTCGTTGGTCACGGTTCGTCCTAACGGTCGTGGTGCAGCCCGAAGGCTGGGTGGTTGAGCCGCGGGCACGTCTCGTCGTGTTCGAGGACGGCGTGGGTGATACCGGGGCCAGAGATGTCGATGACCGCTGCGGCTGAGCAGTCGGGGCAGGCGACGGTGATCGGGTTCATGCCACGCCCTCAAACACGTCGCTCTCGTAGGGGGTGTTAGAAGCGTTAGGAGTGTTAGAACCGTCTTCGGAACTAACAGATCTAACGGAACTAACAGGGCCATAGAGGCCTCGTGATGGCTTCGAGATGCGCTTTGCGTCGACCGCGCGCTTGAGGTACACGTCGAGCTGAGCAACCGGGATCGTCGGGAGCAGGTGCTGAATCTCCTGACGGGAGACGGGTGCATCGGCCTGGTAGATGACGCCGATGATGTCTGCCATCCGATCCCCCACTCCCGCGGACACCTTGATCGCGTCAGCAGCAGCGCGAGCAGCTTCCAGCCCCCCGCCGTTGAGTGCCCAAGCTCCCGAGTCGGACAGCAGCAGCGCGTACTCGCCCTCCTTCGCGTCGCGAGAGGTGACATGCAGCGTCGCGCTTTGCTCCTGTCGCTCACGGCGCAGCACGAGCACAGTGTCGGCAGCTCCTGCGATGCCCTGGGTGCCGCTCACGGCGTCCAGGAAGTCCTCTCCGCCGCTCTTCCGGGTGTGGTGGACGATGATGAGGGACGAGCCCGGTTCCGCGTCTGTGGTTGCCTTGAGTGCGCCAAGGAACTCGTAGTCCGCGGCGTACTGCGACTTCGTTGCTGCGGTACTCGGAAGTACCTTCCCGAGGGTGTCGAGGATGACGACGGGGTTCTGGTCGATGTTGCGGGAGATGAACTCCTTGATGGCAGGGATCACTTGACCGCCTTCGAGCGCTGTGACGAATTCGAGCCGCGGGGTGACCACCTCAGGATTGAGCGTGCGAATGCGCTGCTGCAGGCGGCGGGGACCGTCTTCGAGTGCGAGGTACAAGACGGGGCGGGGCGCGCCCGTAGGTACACCGCCAAGTGCTTTCTCGCCAACGTGGAGCGAGAGCGCCAGTCCGAGCACTAGCCAGCTCTTGCCGATCTTCGGCGCTGCGACGAGCAGGGTCATGCCTTCGGGGATGATGCCGGGGACGACGTACTGAGTGGGTGGAAAGTCCTGCGCCATTAGCCAGCGGGCATCGAAGGTAGTTGGGGGTCGGGTCATTGGGTCTCCTGTCCGGAGTAGATCTGGGCGCGGATTGCGGCCGCTCGTTTGGCCGCGGCTTCAGGGCCGCGATGCTTCTGCGCCTCGAGGAAGGCGTTTGTGGTCTCGTGGTCACGCGATGGCTGGCGTCGGCACACTTCGGCGTACAGCCGGTCTGCGTCGTGATTCGCTCGGTCGACTTCGGGTTGCCGTGACGAGCTCCCCTGCTCGAACGCGAACACGTAGAACTGCCGAAGCGAGGGCGGCAGCTGCCTGAGCTCGACGACGCCAGCTGTGAGGTCGATCGCCAGCTGGTGCATGTACCGCTCTGCGGCCGGAGAGAGCTCGATGGTGTCCGGGTACGAGAAAGCCCCCTCGTCCTCGTTCTGTCGAGGCTCTGGGGGCTTCCTGGTGCCGGACTGGCCTACGGCCACTCAGGCGGCTCCGGACGTTCGGCGTCTTGCGCAGCTTCGAGCAGGCAGATAGCCAGGCGTCGTGCCTGGTCCCCAGCTAGCTCCGTCAGGGGACGTTCGGCACGCAGTCCCACGACGCCGTTGATGGCGAGCACTGCGAATCCGTCGACCGTCGTCTTGCCCGCCGGCATCAGGCAGCCACCTGCAGGGTCGGGACCAGCATGGGGACGGCGAGCGGCTGCGTCCGCGAGTCCGAGACGCGAGCAACGATGGCGTGAGCCAATCGCAGCGCTTCGGAAGGCGTCAGGATGAGCGAGTAGCCGTCGCTGAACTGGCTCGGCTGAGCGTCGATGATGACTTCCGCACGTCCGGTCAGAGTCGTCTCGAGTTCGACGAGCTTGATCACGTCGTCCATCAGGCGTCACCCTCGACTCGCTTGAACTGCCCGGTGATGACCCCTTCGTACGAGTTGAAGGAGTATCCGACGAGCTCGTACAACCCGACGTAGGTCATGACGAACTCGTTCGGGCGGCTGGGCACGTCGTCTTCGGGGTGGTCCCCCCACTGGTATCCGGGCGTCGTGTGCAACTGGTACTCGACCGGCGTCAGGTGCCCCCAAGTCGTCGCGTCGGGCATGGCGCTGATCTCTTCGCGGTTGCCCTCGTACCGGCGGTGCGTGGTGATGACCCTGTAGAGACCGTTGGGGTCAGGCTGCTTCCACTGCTTGTGGTGCCAGCCCTTCAGCTCGACAGTCGCGGTGCCGACCCGCGCAGCTACAGCGTCCCCCGAAGGGGCGCTTGCGTGGATGTCAGTGGGGCGTGAGATGATCATGTTGTTGAGAGACAATGTCTTCTGTCCTTCGGTTTCGTGATGGTTACTGGTTGGACTGGGGCCCGGTTGCCGCCGGGCCCTTCTTCATGCCGTACGTCATGGTCTTGCCGGACCTAGACGGGCGACGTTCTGCTATTCGGTTGAGGTAGCGCAGCACCTCGGCTGCCACATCAGGTTCGAGGTTCAGCTGGAGCGGCTTGTCTGACACAGACGGCATCCGCAGCCACTCCCGGCTGCGATCGAGGCCTCCGCGTGACGCGGGGTCCGGATCATGCCGGCGAACCATCAGCGGGCCGGTGAGCTTCCAGTCGACCGGCTGGCCACCACCTTCGATCGCACGCACAACTGCGTCGAACGTCGGATCCCGATGTGGGAGAACCCCGCGACCTTGATCCAGCGAGGCGACTGACGGGTCGCGAGTCATCCGGCCTCCTGCAGCTTGGCCGTCGAGTTGCCCTCGATAAGAGCCGACACGTCCTCCCGCCGGACGTACACGCGGCGGCCGATCCGGACGACCTTGATCGGGCAGTCACGTGAACGCAGCCACATCCGAGCCGCACCTTCTGTTTTCCGAAGCAGCGGTGCCGCTTCTGGGACGGTGAGCAGAGTGCTCATCAACATCTCCTTTGACTTGAACTTGCGCCACCCTGACAAGGCGACACCTCAAGTATCGCCGTGCTGCGGAGGTTTGTCAAACAGGCGCAACTACGGCAAGATCAGAGCATGGCCCTACTGCACGTAAGCGTCGGTGATCACCCGCCGTCCATAGCGGACGCGACACTCGAGCCCTTCCCCGGCTTCCGAGTCGTTCCGTGGATGTCCATGCGCATCGAGGGCGAGGCGAACACTGACTACGAACCCGAGATCGAAGTGACCTTCGATGTGTCCGAGAGCCGGTATCGGCCGACGTTCATCGGCGTCCGCGCGGATGAAGTCAACGGAACGATGCTGCGTACGGTGCGGGTGACGGACTACCTGCGCGGTGCGGCTCGGTTGGGGATCTACTCCGCCCTCGATGCCTCAGATGGCGAGGCTGAACCTCTCGCGGCTCTCTTCGACTTCGCTGGCCCGGAATCGATCTTCGGTGATGAGTTTGCCAACCTCCTCAAGAACGAAGGGCCGACCCCGTTTTCCATCTCGCACGTGGGATTCAGTTACGTGTTCGCTCAGCTTGCTGCTGAGCCTCCTGCGAAGGCGGTGCAGCGCGACCTCCATCTGACCGCGCGGACTGCGGACAACTGGATTGCGAAAGCCAAAGCGAACGGACTTCTCGTGCCGTCGACCGTTGATCACGACGTAAGTACCCAGCTCTCCGCCTGGCAAGCCGTTATGGGTCGGCACGAAGGGATGACAAGCGATGAGTGACGTGTACAAGCGCGCAGACGGAAGCTACCGAGCGCGCTTTGAGTGGCGGGACGACGAGGATCGTCGTCGCGAGAAGACGAAAGTGTTCCGGCTGAAGGGCGACGCACAGCGTTGGCTCGACGACCAGCGGATTGCCTGGAAGGCAGGCGGCTGGGTCGACCCGAATCACGGCGTCACCACACTGCAGGACTACTTTGACCAGTGGGCACCGCGGCAGGTGTGGGAACCGACCACCGTGACGGCGATGACACTAGCCGTGGACAAGTGCTCGTTCCGCAACGTTCGGCTCGACAAACTGCGCCGGTCGCACGTCGAACAGTGGGTTAAGACGATGACCGCGGACCTGGCTGCTTCGACCATCCACACGCGAGTGAACAACGTCCGCAGCGTGCTACGTGCCGCGGTGCGCGACAAGTATCTCGGAGCCGACCCTTCAGAGGGCGTCGTTCTCCCCCGACGCCGACGCGCTGCGCAGGCAATGCGGATCCCCACACCTGCCGAGCTGGCGTCCGTAATCGATGCCGCGGACGATTGGTTCAAGACGTACATCCGCCTGTGCGCGTTCGCTGGGCTCCGACTCGGAGAGGCCTCCGCGGTTCAGGCCGGTGACATCGCGTTCCTCGAGCGGCGGCTGCAGGTCCGCCGTCAGGTGCAGCGTGCTGGCGGACAGGAGGTTCGAATCTCGCCGCCGAAATACGGCTCAGAACGAGATGTATACGTGCCGGACGAGCTCACCGCGGCTTTGTCCTGGCACATCTCAGAAGTGGGAGTTCGAGGGGATGAACGTTGGCTGTTCGTCGGGTCTGGCGGCAATCCTCCCCACGGGAACACCATCCACTACTGGTGGGCGAAGACCATCGCTGCCGCGGGCGTTGAGCCCTTCAAGCTTCACGACTGCCGCCACTTCTTCGCGTCTGGCCTGATCGCTGCCGGCTGCGACGTCGTGACCGTTCAGCGCGCCTTGGGGCACCACTCCGCCACCGTCACGCTGAACACGTACGCGCACCTATGGCCAGACGCGGAGGACCGGACTCGTGCGGCAACCGCAGGCCTCATGCGCCAGGTTTCCGAGACGAATGCGGCACTGGTGCGGCACGAAGTGGCCGAGACGCTCTAGATCCGCGCAGATCCGGGCAGATCAGTTGTTGAAGCGGAACTCCACCACGTCGCCGTCCTGCATGACGTAGTCCTTGCCCTCGATGCGGGCCTTGCCGGCAGCGCGGGCCTCGGCGATCGAGCCGGCTTCCATCAGGTCGTCGAACGAGATGACCTCGGCCTTGATGAAGCCCTTCTCGAAGTCGGTGTGGATGACGCCGGCAGCCTGGGGAGCCTTCCACCCCTTGCCGATCGTCCACGCACGGGCTTCCTTCGGACCGGCCGTCAGGTAGGTCTGCAGCCCGAGGGTGTCGAACCCGATGCGGGCGAGCTGGTCGAGGCCCGACTCGGTCTGACCGGTCGACTCGAGCAGTTCGGCGGCGTCGGCCGGGTCGAGGTCGATGAGCTCCGACTCGACCTGGGCGTCGAGGAACACAGCCTGCGCCGGGGCGACGAGCGCGGCCAGTTCGGCCTTGCGCGACTCGTCGGTCAGGATCGCCTCGTCGACGTTGAACACGAAGATGAAGGGCTTGGCGCTGAGCAGGCCGAGCTCGGCGATCGGTGACAGGTCGATCTTGGTGGCGGACAGCAGCGTGCCCTGCTCGAGCGCGGCACGGGACTCGCGAGCGGTCTCGAGCACGATCGGCTCGGCCTGCTTGAGCTTGAGCATCTTCTCGTACCGCGGGAGTGCCTTGTCGATGGTCTCCATGTCGGCGAGGATCAGCTCGGTGTTGATGACCTCGAGGTCGTCCTTCGGGGAGACCTTGTTCGCGACGTGCACGACGTCGTCGTCGGTGAAGCCGCGGACGACCTGCGCGATGGCGTCGGCCTCGCGGATGTTGGCGAGGAACTTGTTGCCCAGGCCTTCGCCCTCGCTCGCGCCCTTGACGATGCCCGCGATGTCGACGAACGACACCGGCGCCGGCACGGTCTTCTCCGAGTGGAAGAGCTCGGCGAGCTGGTCGAGCCGCGAGTCGGGCAGGTTCACCACCCCGACGTTCGGCTCGATCGTCGCGAACGGGTAGTTCGCGGCGAGGACCTGGTTCTTGGTCAGGGCGTTGAACAGGGTCGACTTGCCGACGTTCGGGAGACCGACGATTCCGATGGTGAGAGCCACGGGAGCACAGCCTACCGGCGGCGGCCTGTCGGAGCCGACCCGGGCCTCCAGTCCGTCCGTCAGACCAGGGGACGCGACCCGCCCGTCCTGGGCCGCAGGGTCGTGACGCGCCGCTCGACGACGTCGAAGACGTCGGCCTGCAGCCGCTGCGAGCGCCGCCAGTCGCCGGCCACCTGGAGCGAGTGGTCGGCACGGTCGACGGTCTGGAGGCACGCAGCAGTCCCCGAGACCCGCTCGGGGCGCCACATCGTGTCGTCTCCACCCCCGATCGCGACGTGCACGTCGGTGGCGGCGGCGAGCGCTGTGGCCACGTCGTCATGCGTCAGCACCGGGGTGAGCCAGACGCCGGGCACCTCGTGGCGGATCGCCCACGGCAGGGCGAAGCAGCCGAACGACTTCGCGACGACGAGGTCGGGCAGCCGGTCCGCCAGCGCCGCGGCGACAGCGGTCTCGACGAACCCGACCGGATCGGCACCGGCAGCGTCGTCGACCTGCCATCGTGGCGCAACGACCTCGCACCCCGCCGCGACGGCGATCTCGCTCGTCCACCAGAGCAGCGGCGCCTGCTGCCCGTAGCCGGCACCGGCGAGCACCAGGACGAGCGGACGTCGGTCGGCCTCGTTCCCCATGTGGCGAGAGTAGCCACACGCAACGCCGACGGGAACGGAGGGCGATGTCGGCACCCCGTGCGACGATCGGGACCGTGCCGTTGAACTTCACCGCGATCGACTTCGAGACCGCCAACAGCTCGCCCGCCAGCGCCTGCTCCGTCGGGCTCGTGAAGGTCCGAGCCGGCCGGGTCGTCGATCGGGCGTCGTGGTTCATCCGCCCGCCGTTCGGGCACGACGCGTTCCTGGAGTGGAACACGCGGATCCACGGCATCGTCGCCGAGGACGTCACGCACGCCAAGACGTGGGAGCAGCAGTACCCCGACCTGGTGGCCTTCGCCGAGGGCGACGTCCTGGTGGCGCACAACGCCCGCTTCGACATGGGCGTCATCGCCGGTGGGTGCTCCGCGACGGGGATCGACCTGGCCGAGCACCACTCGCTGTGCTCCCTGGCGGTCGCCCGCAAGACCTACACGCTCGACTCGTACCGCCTGCCGGTCGCCGCGATGGCGGCCGGGTTCGAGGGGTTCCAGCACCACGACGCCGCCGCCGACGCCGAGGCCTGCGCCGCGATCGTCGTGCACGCCGCCGGGCACCACGGCGTCGAGACGGTCGAGGCGCTCGGCGCGGTGACCCGGGTGACGATCGCCCCGGTCCGCGCGCGCGCCGAGAAGCCGAAGGGCGCGAACCAGCCGCGGCTGTCGAACCGACCGATGGTGTTCGCCGACTGACGGTCTGCGCTGACTGACGGTGTTCGCCGACTGACGCAACGCCCGCTGCGCGCGGCCGGGGCGCCACATCCCCGGTGGTATTGTCACGACAATGCCGTCGGCACCGACGCCGGCATCTCCGCACGTGTGAAGGACCGCGATGACCAACGAAGGCCAGCTGCCGTCCGACCTGTTCATGGACCTGGACCGGTCGGGTCCCATGCCCCTCTACTTCCAGGTCGCCTCGCGCATCGAGGAGTCGATCCGCTCCGGCGCGATGCCACCAGGGGCCCGGCTCGAGAACGAGATCGCCCTCGGTGAGCGTCTCGGTCTGTCGCGGCCGACGATCCGTCGCGCGATCCAGGACCTCGTCGACAAGGGTCTGCTGGTGCGCCGCCGCGGCATCGGGACCCAGGTCGTGCACGGGCCGGTGACCCGCAAGGTCGAGTTGACGAGCCTGTACGACGACCTGGCGCAGGGTTCGCAGGCTCCGGCGACGAAGCTCCTGCAGCGCAACGACGTCCCCGCGTCCGACGAGGTCGCCGCGGCACTGAGCATCGAGCCCGGCACGACCGTCGCGCACATCCGGCGGGTGCGGTTCGCCGAGGACGTCCCGATGGCGATCCTCGAGAACTACCTGCCGCCGGAGTTCCTCGACCTGACCGACGAGGACCTGCAGGCGTACGGGCTGTACCAGCTGCTGCGCGGCCGAGGTGTCACGATGCGGGTGGCGAAGCAACGGATCGGGGCCCGTGCGGTCACCGACGAAGAGGCCGGCCTGCTCGAGATCGAGGACGGCGACCCGGTGCTCACGATGAGCCGCACCGCGTACGACGCCTCGGGCCGTGCGGTCGAGTACGGCGTGCACTGCTACCGCCCGGACCGGTACTCGTTCGAGGTCACGCTCGTCGACAAGTAGGCCGACCGGTCACTCGGCCGAGCGGTCACGTTCTGTCGCCCGGGGCTGCTCGGCGAGGGGTCACGACACACTGTCGGCGGTGTGCCGAGTGGTCACGAACTGTCGCCCGGAGGCCCGGCAACCGACAGTTCGTGACCACTCGGCGGAACTGAGCGGGGTGTCGTGACCACCCCGCACCCGCACCGCACCCGCACCGCGCCCACGCCCGCACCACCTCAACCGAGCGCGGGCACCCCGAGCTCGCCCGTGACGTACTGGGCACGGCCGAAGCCGAACGACCAGTCCTGCGGCCCGTTCTCGACGTAGCCGATGAAGACGTCCTCGGACGCGACACCGATCGCCGCGAGGGCGTCGTGGATCGCCAGGTACAGCGCGGCCTTCGCCTCGTCGGTCCGCCCGCGCTGCGTGAACACCTGGATGACGATGACGCCCTCGGTGCGCTCGAACCCCAGCCCGGCGTCCTCGGCGATGATCTGCTGCGCGGGGTGCTCGGTGATCACCTGGAACCGGTCCCGCACCGGGATCCCGTACACGTCGACGATGGCCTGGTGGATGGCGTCGGCGATGCCACGGACGGCCTCCGGCGTGCGGCCGGTGGCGAGGTCGATACGGACGAGCGGCATGGTGCCTCCTGGTTGCTTGGACTTTGTACTTACATACTAACAAGCAAGGACGGCCAGGTGTCTAGAACCTCGGCGTCGGCGCCCCGTACGTCAGCGGCCCGTCGACACGAGCGACGTCGTGCCACGAGCCGTCGACCAGCGAGGCCTCCGCGGCCTCGACGATCGACGCGGCAGCCAGCCCGTCGGCGACCGAGGGCGCGAGCTGTTCCCCGCGCTGCACGCTCGCGATGAACTGCGCCGCCTCGATCGTCTTCAGGTCGTCGTAGCCCATCGCGGTGCCGGCGCCCGGCTGGAACCGGGCGAACTCGCCGTCCCCGGGAGCGACGTAGTGCGTCGCGTACCCGTCGGCCTCCTGGCCGTCCAGGTACACCTCGAGCTCGTTGAGGCGCTGGAAGTCCCACCGGACCGAACCGCGGGTGCCGTAGATCTCGAGCGTGTACTCGGCGTGCGGCCCACGCATGACGCGACTCGAGTCCATCGTGCCGACCGCACCGTCCTCGAACCGGAACAGCAGCGCGGCGTAGTCCTCGTTCTCGACGGCACCGAGCTCACCGGTCGCAGCGGCACTGCGGTCGACGATGCCGGCAGCCGGGCGGGGCCGCGACTCGATGAACGTCTCGGCGAGCGCACTGACCGAGGCGATCCGCCCGACCACGTACTGCGCCAGGTCGAGTCCGTGCGACAGCAGGTCGCCGAGGACACCCGATCCGGCGCGCTCACGCTCGAAGCGCCAGGTCAGCGGGGCCGCCGGGTCGGACGAGTAGTCGGCGAGCAACGATCCGCGCACGTTCGTGATCCGGCCGAGCCGCCCGTTGCGGACGAGTTCCCGGGCGCGCTCGATGGCCGGGGCGTGCCGGTAGTTGAAGCCGACGCTCGTGATGACGCCGGCGCGCTGCACCGCTTGGTGGATGGAGCGCGAGTCGCTGGCGTACCGCCCCATCGGCTTCTCGATCCAGAACGGCTTGCCCGCCTCGGCCGCGGCGACGGCCATCTCGCGGTGCAGGAAGTTCGGCGAACAGATCGACACGACCTCGACCGCCGGGTCGGTGAGGACCTCGTGGTAGTCGGCGACGGCCCGCTCGTACCCGAGCCGCGTCACCGCCTGGTCGCGTGCCGCCTCGATCGGGTCGGCCGCGACGACGAGCCGCGGCTGAACGCCGAGCTCCGGGAAGTGGTCCGGCAACGCTCGGTAGGCACGCGAGTGCAACCGCCCCATCCAGCCGACCGAGATCAGCCCGACGCCGATGCTGTCCATGGAGAACTCCTTCGTTCAGGTGACGCGCATTGGAGCGCGACAACGAGCGTAGCCGATGCGGCCGACTTTGTCAGCACATGAAGCAACCGCCTGGAGGCCCGGTGCCGGTCTCGGGGACCGGCACCGGGCCTCCAGGCTGGTGCGTCAGCGCGCGGGGCGCGACCCGTCATTCCGACCGCGGATCGCGCCGCGCATCAGGTCCCGTCTCAGACAGCGGGGACGATGATGTCGCGGACCAGTGCGTCGAGCTTCGCGTCGGCGTCCAGGAACTGCCGGAGCGTCGTCACGGTCGCACCGAAGCGGTCGAACTCGTCGATCGTCATGCCGTCCACGTCGTAGCCGCGGGCGAACTCCGGCGTCGCGGCCCGGAGCGCCTCGATGACGTGCACGGGGACCTCGTCGTCGATGGCGTGCGGACGGAACGGGAACGCGTTGTCGTTGATGTCCTTCGTCCACTGGAACGGCGGCGACACGACCAGGTCGCCGCCCTGGAACTCCGACCACTGCAGTGCGTTGCGGAACGCGGCGACCAGCACCCGCGAGCGGAACCCACGCTCCTGGAAGACGCGGTAGGCGTTCTTCACCGCGGCGACACCGGCCCACTCGAGGATGCCCGGGTCCACCATCACGTGGTCGCGCTTGACGACGGTCTTCAGCCAGTCGTCGAAGCGGCCGGCCATCAGGGTGACGACGTGGCCGAACTCCTGCTCCGGCAGGCCCTCGGCAGCACGGCGGTCGAGTGCCCGCTCGATGGCCTCGCCCACGGCGACGACCTGCGGCACGGTGAAGGACACCGTGGCGTTGATCGAGACCCCGCGGTAGGCGGCTTCCTCGATCGCGGCGATGCCGACCTTGGTGGCGGGGATCTTCACGATGATGTTCGGCGCGAGCTGCGAGAACCGGACGGCCTGCTCGACGAGCGCGTCGGCGTCGCGGTGGAACCGGGGGTCGGTCTGCATGGAAAGTCGACCGTTCCGTCCGCCGGACGCCTCGAACGCGGGCAGCAGCTGCGCCGCGGCGGCGATGGAGAGCGCCTCGACGGCCTTCCAGCCGATCCAGGACTCCCCCGCCGTCGGGTGCTCCTCGGCGATCTCGCGGATGCGCGGGACCCAGGTCTCCGGGTCCTGCTGGATGCAGGTGTACGCGATCACCGGGTTGCAGGTCGCACCGACGGCACCGTACTCGTGGATGGCGGTCGACAGTTCGCGCGGGTCGGCGGAGTCGTTCCACAGGGCGGTCGGGGTCTGCTCCGCGGCCTGCAGGGTGACGGGACGGGAGTCGGCGTCGGTGGACGCCTGCGTTTCGAGGGTGGTGGTCATCGGTAGAGCCCCTTCGTGATCGTGTCGAGCTGGAACCGCGACACCGCGTCGGCGTTCTCGTCCTCGGCGAAGACGCTCGAGACCGCGACGGTGTCCTCGCGCGCCGAGAAACCGACCCGGTCGAGCGCCGCCCAGAAGGCGTCGAAGTCGACGTCCGCCTGGCCGACCGGCAGGTGCTGGTGCACGCGGACCGGATTGCCGGGCGGGTTCGTGATGTAGCGCAGGCCGTGTGAGCGACGGTGGTCGTACGCGTCGGCGACGTGGACCAGCTGCAGCGAGTCCCCGGCAGCGTCGATGATCTCGTCCATGTTGCCGCCGTAGTGGAACGTGTGGCACGCGACGTAGACGAAGCCCACGTGCTTCGAGTTCAGGCCGCGGATCACCCGGAGCGCCTCGAGCCCGTCCTCGACGAAGTCGTCGGGGTGCGGGTCGATGAGCACGCGGATGCCGGCGTCCTCGATGATCGGCAGCAGTTCCTCCATCGACCGGTAGAACTGGTCCTCGGACTCCTCAGCGCGCTCGGGGCGGCCGGAGAACTCCGTGTTGATGGTGTCCACGCCGAGGCGCTTCGTGATCTCGATGACCCGCTTCCACTTCCGCACCGCAGCCTGTCGGGCGTCCTCGTCCGGGCCCGACCAGCGCAGCACCGGCAGCACGCTCGCCACCTGGACCCCGGCGTCACGGCAGGCCGCGGCGAACGCGTCGACCAGGTCGTCGTCGGCCTTGGGGTGCCGGTAGAAGGGGATGAAGTCCTTGTGCGGCGTGAGCTGCAGGTACTCGTAGCCGAGCTCCGCGACCTTGCGCGGGAACTCGAGCAGCGACAGGTCGTGGTGGAACGGGGTGGGGTCGAGCGCGATCTTCGGCATCGATCAGGCCCCGGCGAGCGCGGCCGGCGCAGTCGCGTCGCTCGTCTCGTCGTAGAACGCCGGCTTCGTGACCGCGTACTCGACCACTTCGTGCGCGCCGGACTGCTGGGCCCGGACGGCGACCTCGGCGACGACCGAGGCCGTGTAGCCGTCCCAGGCACTCGGCCCGTCGATGCCGCCGGTCCGGGCCGCGTCGACCCAGCGCTGCACCTCTTCGTCGTAGGCGGCGGCGAACCGCTCCTTGAACGAGGGCGTGACGCCCTGCGAGGTCGCCCCGGCTGCGGCGAGCGAGAGCGAGGTGTCGCGGCCGATGTAGGCGACACCGGACTCGAACACGGCGTCGGTGGTGACCTGGTAGCCGAACTGGGCGTTCACGTTGATCTCGACGATCGCCATGGTGCCGGACTCGGTGGTGAACAGGACGAACTGCGGCTCGGGCAGGTCGGCCGGCGCGAGGGAGTTCTTGCGCGGCTTCTTCACCTCGACGCTCGTGATCGCTTCGCCGGTCAGGAACGGGATGATGTCGATCTCGTGGATCACCGAGTCGTGGATGAGCATCGACTCGCTGAAGTTCGGCGGCGTCGTCGGGTTGCGGTGCGCGTGGTGCAGGGCGAGCAAAGCGCCGTTCGCCCCCGACTCGCGCAGGGCCTTGAGCTCCTGGTAGCCCGTGTCGAACCGGCGCATGAAGCCGACCTGGATGACGGGTCGGGCGGCGTGCTGCTGTTCGAGCTCCACGATGCGCAGCGAGTCCTCGGCGCTGGTCGTCAGCGGCTTCTCGCACAGGACGGTGAGCCCGCGCTCGAGCGCCGTCACCAGGATCGGCTCGTGCAGGAAGCCCGGCGTCGCGATGATGACGGCGTCGATCTCGGTCTGCTCGAGTGCCTCGTCGAAGGACGCGGCGGTGATCGCGCCGGGTGCCAGGGCCGCTGCCGCGGCGGCACGGGCCTGGTCGGGCTCGACGACGGCGACGACGTCGGCGTTCGAGATCTTGGCGGTGATGCGGCGGACGTGGTCCGCGCCCATCA
Source organism: Curtobacterium sp. MCPF17_003 (assembly GCF_003224385.1). NCBI lineage: Bacteria > Bacillati > Actinomycetota > Actinomycetes > Micrococcales > Microbacteriaceae > Curtobacterium > Curtobacterium sp. MCPF17_003. The sequence continues at coordinate 110,013 of NZ_QKLC01000007.1, forward strand.
TGCCGGCGCCGACGACGGCGACGCGGAGGTTCTGCGTGGTGGTCATGGTGGTGTTCTCCTGGGGTTTGTTGACGCTGCGTGGACGGCGCGTCAGGAGGCGCGGGCGGCCGAGGTCGAGCCGAAGATGTGCTGGAAGGTGCGCTCGGCGATCGGGCCGGGGGCGTCGACGGAGCAGCCGTACATGTCCTGCTCGACGATGCCGAAGACGTCCGGGTTGATCGCGGCGACGGCCTCGATGATCGGGGCGAGTTCCGGGGTGCCGTGCGGCGGCTCGGTCATGATGCCCTGCGACACGGCGGTCGCGAACGGCACGTCGTTCTTGAGCACGTCGAACAGCAGGTCGGTGTCGACCTGCTTGAGGTGCAGGTAGCCGATGCGCTCCGGGTGGGCGGCGATGAGCTTGAGGTTGTCGCCGCCGTAGTAGGCGAAGTGGCCGGTGTCGAGGCAGAGGTTGGTGTACTCGGGGTTCGTGACCTCGAGGAACCGCACGGTCTCCTTGTAGGTGCCGACGTGGCTGTCCGCGTGGGTGTGGAACTGCTGGTGGACGCCGTACTCCTCGAGCAGCGCCTTGCCGAGCTGGTCGTGGCCCTTGCCGAGACGCTCCCACTGCTCGTCGGTGAGCGTGCGTGGCTCGAGCACCTCTTCGGTGGCGTCCGAGCGCCACAGGTCGGGGATCGTCACCAGGTGCTCGGCGCCGAGCTTCGCTGCCAGGCCCGCGACCGCGACGGCCTGGTCCCACGCACGCTGGAACTGGTCCTCGCCCTTGTGGAACCCGGTGAAGACCGTGCCCGCCGACAGCTTGAGCCCGCGGGACTCGAGCTCGTCGGACAGCTGGGACGGGTCGGTCGGCAGGTACCCGTACGGGCCGAGCTCGATCCACTCGTACCCGGCGGCGGACGCTTCGTCGAGGAAGCGCTGCCACGGCACCTGCTTCGGGTCGTCCGGGAACCAGACGCCCCACGAGTCCGGGGCGGTGCCGATGCGGATCGAGGCGGGCGCCGCGTCGGTCGCGGGGCTGCCGATGGGGGTGGCGGTGTCGGTCATGACGTCGCTGTCGCTTTCTGTCTCGTGAACGGTTCAGCCGAGCAGCGGACGCTGCGTGGCGACCTGCTGCTCGTACTCGGCGCGGGCGGCCTGGGTGCTGGGGAGGGTGGAGGTCTGCGCGACCGGCACGTCCCACCAACCGTCGCCCTCGGGGGCGTAGACCAGCGGGTCGGAGTTGATGTGCACCAGGGTGGTGTGGTCGTTCGCCTTCGCCTGACGCAGCGCGGCCTTCAGGTCCTCGATGCTGTCCGGGCCGGGCTGCACCTCGATGACGTCGACGCCGTACGAGCGGGCGTTGGCGGCGAGGTCGACGGGCAGCGGCTCGCCGTTCTCGAACGACTCGGTCTCGTCGAGGTAGCGGTACTTCGTGCCGAAGCGCTCCGAGCCGACGGTCTCGGACAGGTGCCCGATCGACGCGTACCCGTGGTTCTGGATGAGCACGACGATGATCTTGATGCCCTCGGCCACGGCCGTGACGAGCTCGGTGTGCAGCATGAGGTAACTGCCGTCACCGACCATCACGATGGCGTCGCGGTCCGGAGCTCCGCGGCGGACCCCGATGCCACCGGCGATCTCGTAGCCCATGCACGAGAACGCGTACTCGACGTGGTACCCGAGCTCGTCACGCACCCGCCAGAGCTTGTGCAGGTCGCCGGGCAGCGAACCCGCCGCCTGGATGACGACGTCTCGGGGATCGGAGACCGACTGCACGGCGCCGATGATCTCGGGCTGGCCGGGCAGGTCTGCGCCGGACGGCGCGAAGGCACCGTCGACCGCAGCGTCCCACGCCGCCTTCAGCGAGGCGATCTCGGAGGCGTAGCCGGGCTCGACGACGTACGCCGCGTCCGAGGTGAGCGACTCGGTCAGGGCGACCAGCGCCTCCTTTGCGTCGGCAATCAGCGGCAGCTGCGAACCGTGCTTGTAGGCGTCGAACGCGGCCACGTTGACGTTGACGAACGTGACGTCCGGGTTCTGGAACGCGGTTCGGGACGCCGTGGTGAAGTCGCTGTAGCGGGTGCCGATCCCGATGACGACGTCGGCCTGGGCGGCGATCGCGTTGGCCGCCGCGGTGCCCGTCGCGCCGATCCCGCCGAGGTACTGCGGGTGGTCCCAGACCAGGGATCCGCCGCCGGCCTGCGACGTGCCGACCGGGATCCCGGTGGCCTCGACGAAGGCGCGGAGCTCGTCGGCGGCGTCGGAGTACAGCACCCCGCCGCCGGCCACGATGACCGGACGCCGGCCGGCACGGATCGCGGCCACGGCACGCTCGAGCGGGCCGCGCTCGGGCAGCGGGCGGCGGATGTGCCACTCGCGCGGCTGCAGGAACGCGACGGGCACGTCGAGCTCCTCGGCCTGGACGTCCTCGGGCAGCGCGATCGTCACCGCACCGGTCTCGGCCGGATCGGTCAGCACCCGCATCGCGGCGAGGGCGATCGAGAACAGCTGCTCCGGACGCTCCACACGGTCGAAGTAGCGCGACAGCGGACGGAACGCGTCGGTGACCTGCAACGACGTGTCGTGCGGCAGCTCGATCTGCTGGAGCACCGGGTCCGTGGTGCGCGTGGCGAAGGTGTCCGACGGCAGCAGCAGTGCCGGCAGCCGGTTCGTGGTGGCGAGTGCCGCGGCGGTCAGCATGTTGGCGGCGCCCGGGCCGACCGACGCCGTCGACGCGTAGGTCGCGCGGCGGCGGTGCATGCGGGCGAAGCCGACGGCCTCGTGCACCATCGCCTGCTCGTTGCGGGCCTGGTGGTACGGCAGCAGACCGGGCTGCTCGACGTGGAGCTGCTTGATGGCCTGACCGACCCCGGCGACGTTGCCGTGCCCGAAGATGCCGAAGATCCCCGGGATGGTGCGTTCGCGGACTTCGCCGTCGACGGTCCACTGGTTGGCCAGGAACTCGACGAGTGCCTGGCCGACCGTCATCTTCCGCGTGGTGGTGGTCACGCCTGCTTCCTTTCGTAGGGCAGTCGTGGGTCGATCGATTCCGATGCCCACGCCTGCCGGACCCACCCGTGGGCCGGGTCGTCGGTGATGTTCCAGACGCGCTCCGGGTCGGGCCCGGCCATCACGTTCAGGTAGTACATGTCGTAGCCCGGAGCGGCGACCGCCGGACCGTGCCAGCCGTACGGCACCAGGGCGACGTCGCCGGTCCGGACCTGCCGGAACTCGTCGATGGCGCGGTCGTCCGAGGCGTACGTGCGGTGCAGGGCGAACGGGTCGGCGGCCTCGGGCGCGATTGATTCGAGCCCACGGGACACCGCAGCCTCGTAGTAGTAGATCTCCTCGAGGTTCGACTCTGAACCGGGCACGTTCGTGTCGTGCTTGTGGGGCGGGTACGACGACCAGTTGCCGGCCGGCGTGATCACTTCGCACACGATGAACTTGACGGCGTCGAGCGCGGCCGGGGTGCCGAAGTTGTGCACCTGACGGCTCGACTGCCCGGCGCCGCGGAGCTCCACCGGCACGTCCGGCCGGGCCACGTAGGTGGTCGGCTTGACGGTGTCGGTGGGCGCCTCGGCGACGGCGAACCGGCCACTGCCGGTGATGGTGGCCGCGGAGCCCGATCCCAGGTACAGGACGTCGGTGGGACCGTCGAAGACGCTCCCCCGACCCTGCAGGGCCTGCTCGCCGTCGCCGGGAGCGCCCGAGTGGGTCACGTGGAACGACCCCGCGAGCGGCACGACGATGCGCTCCACGGCGTCGGCCGGGAGGCGCAGCTCGCCCCCGTCGGTCAGCGCGCCGGTCCGGAGTCCGGTGTGCGCCCACCCCTCGATGCGACCGTCGACCACGTCGGTCCAGCCCGCCTCGGGCCGGGAGCCCGCCGGGATGAACCACTGGTCGTGCTGGTGCTGTTCGTTCGCCATGCTGCGGGTCAGTTGTTCGACGGGAAGCCGAGGTTGATGCCGCCGTGCGACGGGTCGAGCCAGCGGCTCGTGATCGCCTTCTGACGGGTGAAGAAGCTCACGCCGTCGGCACCGTACGCCTTGTGGTCGCCGAACAGCGAGTTCTTCCAGCCGCCGAACGAGTAGTAGGCGACGGGCACCGGGATCGGGACGTTGATGCCGATCATGCCGACCTGCACGTCGCGCTGGAACCGTCGGGCGGCGCCACCGTCATTGGTGAAGATGGCGGTGCCGTTGCCGTACGCGCCGGAGTTGATGAGCTCGAGGCCCTCTTCGTAGGTGGCGACCCGGACGACGCTCAGCACCGGACCGAAGATCTCCTCGGTGTAGACGCGGCTGGTGGTGGGCACCTGGTCGATCAGCGTCGGACCCAGCCAGAAGCCGTTCTCGTCGCCGTCGGGTCGGACGGTGCGGCCGTCCACCACAACCACCGCACCGTCCTGCTCTGCGACCTCGATGTACGAGGCGACCTTGTCACGGTGCTGCTTCGTGACGAGCGGCCCCATGTCGCACCCGCGACGACCGTCGCCGATGCGCAGGGTCGCCGCGCGGTCCTTGATCTTCTGGATGAGCTCGTCCGCCACCGGCTCGACGGCGACGACGACCGAGATCGCCATGCAGCGTTCACCGGCCGAACCGAAGCCGGCGTTGATCGCGTTGTCGGCGACCAGGTCGAGGTCGGCGTCGGGCAGGACCAGCATGTGGTTCTTCGCGCCGCCGAGGGCCTGCACGCGCTTGCCGTGCTTCGTGCCGGTCTCGTAGACGTACTGCGCGATGGGCGTGGAGCCGACGAACGAGATCGACTCGACGTCGTCGCTGGTGAGCAGGCCGTCGACGGACAGCTTGTCGCCGTTGAGCACGTTGAAGACGCCGTCGGGCAGCCCGGCCTCCTTGAACTTCTCGGCGAGCCAGATGGCGGCCGACGGGTCCTTCTCGCTCGGCTTCAGCACGACGGTGTTGCCCGCGGCGATCGCGATCGGCAGGAACCAGAGCGGCACCATCGCCGGGAAGTTGAACGGGCTGATGATGCCCACGACGCCGAGCGGCTGGCGGATCGAGTAGACGTCGATGCCGGTCGAGACCTGGTCGGAGAACTCACCCTTCATCAGGCTCGGGATGTTGGTGGCCAGCTCCACGACCTCTTGACCACGGGCGATCTCACCCAGGGCGTCGTCGATGACCTTGCCGTGCTCGCTCGTGATGATCTCGGCCAGCTCGGCCTTGTCGCGGTTCAGGATCTCGCGGAACGAGAACAGGATCGCCTGGCGCTTGGCCAGCGACAGGTTGCTCCAGCCGGGGAACGCCGCCTTCGCGCTGCCGATGGCCGCCTGGATCTCGGACTCGTCGGCCAGCGCGACCTGCTTGGTCGCGACGCCGAGCGCCGGGTCGTACACGGGGGCGGTGTTGCCCGACGCGGATTCGACGCGCTTGCCGTCGATCCAGTGCCCGACGGTCGTGGTGGTCGTGTCGGTGAGCGTCATGCGTTGCTTCCTTCCGGGATGGACGAGTCCATGGTGGTGGCGCCCGCGAGCCGAGCGGCTGGGTCGTGGGCATCTGTGGAGAACCCGCCCCGGGCCTCCTGGCTGTGGACGAGACCGGCGGCCACGTCCACGGCGGCGGCGACGTCGCCGTCCGAGGGGTAGAGCAAGGTGCGTCCGACGACCAGGCCGCGGACGCCGGGCAGGGCCAGGGCGTCAGCCCACTTGGCGTACGTCTCCAGCGGGCGCGAAGCCGGGTCGCCGCCGAGCAGCAGCGTCGGCAGCGTCGTCGCGGCCATCACGCGCTCCATGTCGTCGACGACGGGGATCTTGAGCCAGCTGTAGGCGCTGGACTCGCCGAGCCCCGCAGCGATCGCCATCGAGGTGATCACGGCGTCGGTCGACAGGTCGTTGACGACCCGGCCGTCCCGCCACTCGGACATGAACGGCTCGAGCATGATCGGCAGCTGGAGCGCCGCGGCCTCGCTGACGGCGCGGGCCGTGGCCTCGAGCGTCGGCGCGGTGCCCGAGTCCTCCAGGGCGATGCGCACCAGCAGCTTGGCGAAGTCGAGCCCGGAGTCCTTGATCGCCTGCGCCGAGTACGCCGTGTACCGGTCGTCCATCTCGAACGTGGCGCCGCGGAGTCCACCGCGGTTCATCGACCCGACGACGACCTTGCCGTCGAGGGCGCCGAGCAGTGCGAGGTCCTCGAGGATGTCGGGAGTGCCGAGCACCCCGTCGACCCCCGGACGGCCGAGGGCCGTGACGAGCCGCTCGAGCAGGTCGTAGCGGTCCGCCATCGCGGACTCGTCGTCGCGCACGGCCAGCGCACCGCGTGCGGGGTGGTCGGCGGCGACGATGAAGAGCTTGCCGTCGTCGGCGAGCAGGGAGCGCTTGCGGCGGGCGTCGAGCGTGGCACGTACCAGGTCGGGCTGGCCGGCACGGATGTCGCGGAGGCGCTGGAAGTCAGCGGGGCTGAGCTCAGGCATGGGTCTTCTCCTCGGTGTGTGTCTCACCCGTGTGGTTCGTGCCCTCGGCGGGGTTGTCGGTCAGGAACTGCTCGATCTCGTCGCTCGTCGGCATCGCCGTCGAGCACTCGAACCGCGTCGCGACGATCGCGCCGGCTGCGTTGCAGAACGCCAGGATCCGCTCGAGGCTCCAGCCCTGCAGCAGCCCGTGGGTCAGGGCGCCGCCGAAGCCGTCGCCCGAGCCGAGCCCGTTCACGACGTCGATGTGGTGCGGACGGAACTCGACGAACTCGTCGCGGGTCTTCGCCAGCACGCCCTTCGGTCCCTGCTTGACGATCGCGATCTCGACGCCGCGGTCGAGCAGGGCGTCAGCGGCGCGGACCGGGTCGGTCTCCCCCACCGCCACCTCGCACTCCTCGCGGTTGCCGACGGCGACGGTGGCGTGCTCGAGGGCGATCGCGACCTCGCGGGTCGCGGCCTCGGGGCTCGACCAGAACATGGACCGGTAGTCCAGGTCGAGCACGGTGTGGGTCTTCGTGCTGTTCTGCGCCGCGGACCGTGCTTCGTAGGCGACGTGGTGCGCCTGTCGGCTCGGCTCCTCGCTGAGGCCGGTCACCGTGGTCCAGAAGATCTTCGCGCGCTCGATCTCGTGCAGCGGCAGGGACTTCGCCGTGATCATCAGGTCCGGCGCCTTCGGGGCCCGGTAGAAGTAGAGCGGGAAGTCGTCCGGCGGGAAGATCTCGCAGAAGGCGACGGGGGTGTTCAGCCCCTCCACCGTCTCGACGAAGGCGTTCGCGACGCCGTACTCGGGCAGCGTGCGGGCGATGTACCGGCCGAAGGGGTCGTTGCCCGTCCGGGTGATGACGGCGGCGTCCGCGCCGTGGCGAGCAGCGGCGATGGCGACGTTCGTGGCGCTGCCGCCGACGGACTTCGAGAAGGTCGAGACGTCCTCGAGCGGGCCGGTCTGCTGCGGGTAGATGTCGACGCTGACGCGTCCCATCGTGATCACGTCGTAGGCGTGGGGAGCTTGGTTCGTCATGCGACGCGGTGGACCTTCCGTGCGGCTTCATCGGCGGACGATCACGACTGTACACCCTGTTTGCCCTAATGTCATGACATGGATCCCGAGGTCCGTCGCGCTGGCCCGGCCCGTTGCGCCGGTGTGCCGGGAGGCGCGGTGTCGGTGGGTTCTGCCAGGGTCGCGACATGCAGATCCTCGCCCTGGTCATCGGTCTCGTGATCGGCATCGCCGTCGGTTCGGTCGTCGCCTGGTCGCTCGCCCGGTCGCGCGCGGGCGTCGACGCCGCATCGGCCCGTGCGACGGCCGAGGCACTCCGCGGCCAGCTCGAAGCCGCCCGGCGCGACGCCGAGGAACGCCTCGATGCCCAGGACACGCAGTACCGCCGCCAGGTCGACTCGCTCGAACGGCGCTCCGCCGAGCTCGAGCACCTGGTGCAGCGCATGCACGGCGTCGACGCTGCGCGCAACCAGAACGAGTCGAAGGTGCTCTCCGCGCTCAGCCCCGTGGCGCAGACGCTCGACGTGATGCGCACGAAGATCGCCGAGCTCGAGCAGTCGCGGAGCGAGCAGTACGGCGCGCTGTCGGCGCAGCTCCGGTCGGCCGCCGAGTCGGAAGAGCGCCTGCGCGCCACCGCCGACACCCTGGCCAGCGCCCTGTCGTCGAACAGCACGCGCGGCGTCTGGGGCGAGACGCAGCTGCGCAACGTGGTCGAGGCCGCCGGGCTGCTCGAACGGGTCGACTTCGACGTGCAGTCCTCCGTCACCACGGCCGTCGGCTCCGCCCGGCCGGACATGGTCGTGCACCTGCCCGGCGGCAAGACCATCGCCGTCGACGCCAAGGTGCCGTTCAGCGCCTACCTGCAGGCCGCCGAGATCCCGGCGACCGCCACCGGCGCCGAGGCAGCCCGACGCGACCAGCTCATCGCGCAGCACGTCAAGGCCCTCCGCGCGCACGTCGACGCCCTCGCCGCACGGGAGTACTGGACCGGCTACGACGCCTCACCCGAGCTCACCGTCGCCTTCATCCCGTCCGAGTCGCTCATCTCGAGCGCCCTCGCCGCCGACCCCGGGCTGCTCGACCACGCTTTCCGCAAACGCATCGCCCTCGCCTCACCCGTGACCCTGTGGTCCGTGCTCAAGACCGTGGCCTTCTCGTGGCAGCAGGACGTCGTCTCGCAAGAGGCGTACGAGCTCTTCAAGGTCTCCCGCGAGCTCTACGGCCGGCTGTCCACGATGGCGGGACACGTCGACAAGCTCGGCAGGTCGATCCGGGGCTCCGTCGTCGACTACAACCGGTTCGTCGGGTCCCTCGAACGCCAGGTGCTGCCGAGCGCCCGTCGGCTGTCGCTGCTCGACGAGTCGAAGGTGATCGCGGACCCGTCCTCGATCGAGGACGAGCCGCGGCTGCTCACGGCGCCGGAGCTCGTCGGGGCGGTCGACGAGGACTGACGGCGCAGCACCGCACCGCACCGCACCGCACCGCACAATGAAAACCCGCCCGAACCACGGGATCGCGTGGTTCGGGCGGGTTCAGAGGTTCAGCACGGATCTGCGCCGATCAGGACGGCCTGGGGCTCAGAACCACTTCTCCGCACGGTGGTCCGCCTGGATGCGGCGGATCGTGTTCGAGCGCGAGCGGAGCACGAGCGAGTCCGTGTGGATGACGCCGCGCGAACGACGCACGCCGTCGACCAGGACGCCGTCGGTGACGCCGGTGGCGACGAAGAACGTGTTGTCGCCGGTGACCAGGTCGTCCTGGTCGAGGACCTTGTCCAGGTCGTGGCCGGCGGCGATGGCGCGCTCGCGCTCCTCGTCGTCCTTCGGCTGGAGCTTGCCGAGGATCACGCCGCCGAGCGCCTTGATCGCGCACGCCGTGATGATGCCCTCGGGGGTGCCGCCGACCCCGACGCACATGTCGATCGTCGAGCCGGGCAGGGCGGCGGCGATGCCACCGGCGACGTCACCGTCGAGCAGCAGTCGCGTGCCGGCACCGGTCGCGCGGATGGCGCGGATCAGCTCGTCGTGGCGCGGACGGTCGAGCACGGCGACGACCATGTCCTCGAGGTCCTTGCCCTTGGCCTTCGCCAGCGCACGGATGTTGTCACCGATCGGCTTCTCGAGGTCCAGGACACCGCGACCCTCGGGGCCGGCGGCGATCTTGTCCATGTAGAACACGGCAGACGGGTCGTACATCGAGCCGCGGTCCGAGACGGCCATGACGGAGATGGCGTTCTGGCGGCCGGCGGCGGTGAGCGAGGTGCCGTCGATCGGGTCGACCGCGATGTCGCAGGCCGGACCGTGACCGTTGCCGACGTGCTCGCCGTTGTAGAGCATCGGGGCGTTGTCCTTCTCGCCCTCACCGATGACGACGACACCGTCGAAGTTCACCGTGCCGAGGAACTTGCGCATCGCGTCGACCGCGGCGCCGTCGGCGAGGTTCTTCTCACCACGCCCGACCCACGGCTGCGCACGGATCGCGGCGGCCTCCGTCGCACGCACGAGCTCGAGCGCGAGGTTGCGGTCGGGCTGGAGGAACAGGGAGCCGGTTTCGGTAGTGGGAGTCACGATCCGAGCCTACCGACCGGCGGCCGACCGACGGTCCGGACGCCGGGCCCGTGCACGCATGTGCACGCCGGACGTGAGCCGACCACGTAACCCGGACCGCGCCTCCAGAGCTTCTGACTACGATCGGCGGGGACATCACCGAAGTCGAAGGAGATCCACGTGCCCATCGCAACGCCGGAACAGTACGCCGAGATGATCGAACGCGCGAAGGCGGGCAAGTTCGCGTACCCCGCGGTCAACGTCTCCTCCTCGCAGACCATCAACGCGGTCCTCCAGGGCCTGCAGGAAGCCGGTTCCGACGGCATCCTCCAGGTCACGACGGGCGGTGCCGACTACTTCGCCGGCCACACCATCAAGAACCGCGCAGCGGGTGCCCTCGCGATGGCCAAGTTCGCCCACGAGGTGGCCAAGAACTACGACATCACGGTCGCGCTGCACACCGACCACTGCCCGAAGGACGCCCTCGACGGCTTCGTCCTGCCGCTCATCGCGGCGAGCGAGGAAGAGGTCCGTCAGGGTCGCAACCCGATCTTCCAGTCGCACATGTGGGACGGTTCGGCCGTGCCGCTCGACGAGAACATCGAGATCGCGAAGACCATGATCGAGAAGACGCGGAACATCAACGCGATCCTCGAGGTCGAGATCGGCGTCGTCGGCGGCGAAGAGGACGGCGTCCAGCACGAGGGCACGAACGACGCGCTCTACACCACCCCGAACGACGTCGAGAAGGTCGTCGACGCCCTCGGGCTCGGCGACAAGGGCCGCTGGATCGCGGCGCTCACCTTCGGCAACGTGCACGGCGTCTACAAGCCGGGCAACGTCAAGCTCCGCCCCGAGCTCCTCGGCGAGATCCAGGCGTCGGTCGCCTCGAAGCACGGCACCGGCGAGAACCCCCTCGACCTCGTGTTCCACGGCGGCTCCGGTTCGACCGACGACGAGATCCACGAGGCCGTCCGCAACGGCGTCATCAAGATGAACATCGACACGGACACGCAGTACGCGTTCACCCGCTCGATCGCGGACTCGATGTTCCGCAACTACGAGGGCGTCCTGAAGATCGACGGCGAGGTCGGCAACAAGAAGCAGTACGACCCCCGCGCCTGGGGCAAGGTCGCCGAGACCGCCATGGCGGCCCGCGTCGTCGAGGCCGCGAAGGTCCTCGGCTCGGCCGGTCACGCCAAGGGCTGAGCAGGTCCGTCGGGTCGGGTCCACCGGCCTGGAGGAACGGGGTGCGTCCGACGGACGCGCCCCGTTCTGCGTCGGGTCGCCACCACCGCGTGCCACGATGGGCGGGTGACCGTCGACGCCATCGCCTCCGAGTTCGCCCAGTTCGTCACCGACTCGCCCACCGCGTTCCACGCGGCGGCGGCGACGCGTGACCGTCTCGTCGCTGCCGGGTTCACCGAGCTGTCCGAGCTCGACGCCTGGCCGACCGAAGCCGGTGCGTACGTGGTGGTCCGCGACGGCGCCGTAATCGCGTGGCGCCTGCCCGACGGTGCCGGCCCGACGACGCCGTTCCGGATCCTCGGCGCCCACACCGACTCCCCCGGCTTCCGCGTGAAGCCGAACCCCGGCGTCCGCACCGGCGGCTGGGAGCAGCTGGGCGTCGAGGTCTACGGCGGCGCGCTCCTGTCGACCTGGTTCGACCGCGACCTGCGGATCGCCGGCCGGGTCGTCGACGCCGACGGCAGTGTGCGGCTCGTCAGCACCGACGCCGTCGCGCGGATCCCCAACCTGGCGATCCACCTGGACCGCGGGGTCAACGACGGCAAGGAGATCGACCGCCAGCGCCACACCCTGCCGATCGTCGGGGTCGACGGCGACGCCGGTGGGACCTCCGTCGTGGAGTGGCTGCTCGCCCGGCTCGGCGAGGGTGCGGTGTCGTGGGACCTGTTCCTCGCCGACACCCAGGCGCCGGCCCGGATCGGCATCGAGCGGGAGTTCCTGGCGTCCGGCCGGATGGACAACCTGACGAGCGTGCACGCCGGGCTCCGAGGCATCGTCGACGCCCCGACCGACGGTGACCACATCCCGGTGTTCGCGGCGTTCGACCACGAGGAGATCGGGTCGTCGACGCCGTCCGGTGCCGGTGGTCCGTTCCTCGAGGACGTCCTCGGCCGTGTGCAGGAGGGCCTCGGCGCCACCCGCTCCGAGGCCGCCCGGGCGTTCCGTGCGTCGTGGCTGCTGTCGAGCGACGCCGGGCACCTGGTGCACCCGAACCAGCCGGAGAAGCACGACCCGACGAACCGTCCGCGCCCCGGAGCCGGACCGCTGCTGAAGATCAGCGCGAACCAGCGCTACATGACCGAGGCGAAGGGCGAGGCCGTCTGGGCAGCCGCGTGCGAGACCGCCGGTGTGCCGTGGCAGCCGTTCGTCAACGTGAACACGATCCCCGGCGGCTCGACCATCGGCCCGATCGCGGCGACCCGGCTCGGGATCCCGACGATCGACATCGGCGTCGGGCTGCTGTCGATGCACTCGATCCGGGAGCTCGTGCACGTCGACGACCTGGCTGCCCTGCACGGAGCGGTCGCCGCCTTCCTGGCCGGCTGACCTCCGGGCGGCGTCGGCGGGCTGGGGTGAGGTGGTCGTGACTCCCCGCGTGCACCGGCCGAGCGGTCACGAACTGTCGCTCGCGGCGGTGCCGGACGACACTTTCTGACCGCTCGACGGCAGCCCCGGCGCGGGCGGTCGAGTGGTCACGACTCCCCGTACGAGCAGGGCCGAGGGGTCACGAACTGTCGATCGCGCCGGTGCCGGACGACACTTTCTGACCGCTCGACGGGGGACCCATGGCGTGTTGCGACCACACCGCAGTTGGGGCTGCGCGCGCCCGCGAGGCTGACGACGATCGCCGGAAGGGCTCCCCACCGCGACTGGCAGACGGAAGGGCTGCCGAGAGGTCACAACTCCCCGTACGCGCAGGGCCGAGAGGTCACGAAGCGTCGGTCACGCCGGTGCCGGACGACACCTCGTGACCACTCGACGGCGGGCCCGCGGCGTGTTGCGACCACTCGGCGCCCGGAGGCCGGCGCCGCGGTCAGGCCGTCAGGCCGTCAGGCGGTCAGGGGGTCAGGCGCCGGACTGTCGCAGCATGAAGTCGACGAAGGCCTGGTCCTGCATGACCACGACGACGAACGCGATCGTGCTGATCGCCGTGGCGACGACGGCTCCGGCCAGCGGCACCCAGAACGTCCGCTTCCGTGCGCGGAGCCGACGGATGGACCACCAGGCGACCAGGGCGAAGACGACCACGTTGGTGATCGCGGCGATCGCGGCCGCCGCGCTCAGGGCACTCGGGTCGTTGAGCGCCGTGTACTGGGTCTCGAGGGTGCGCCGCACGGTCGAGGCGACCTCGCCGACCGACAGGGACTGCACCACGGAGACGAGCCCGAAGGCGAGCAGCCCGACGGTGAGCACGAAGTCGGCGGGCGTGCGCCCGAACCGGCTGCGGGCCATCGACCGCTGCGCCCCAGCAGGGACTGCACCGGAACGAACATCGGTACCGGCACGGTCGCCGTGGACGCCGTCGCTCGGAGCGGCGTCGCGCACGCCGGTGGCGGAGGTCTGGTCCTGCCGTTCCTGCGCCTGACGCTCACGCTCCTGGCGTTCCTGCTCGACGAGGACCGGGTTGACCCACCCCTCTGGCGCGTACTCGCCGTACCCGGGTGCGGGACGGCCCTGGGGCCGTCCGTTCACGGGACCGGCGGCCGACGTCGGGGACGCACCCCGGGCCTCCTGGCCGGCACCGGCACCGGCGTCGACGTGGTTCGCCGGGTCGCGACGCGGGACCGAGGACCAGCCGTCCGCGCCGCTCATGCCCGACGCCCGCCGAGCGCGCGCGTCGGGTTGCCCGAGGCGTCGGTGCGGAGCTCCTTGGGGAGCGAGAACATCAGGTCTTCGTGTGCGGTGACGACCTCTTCGACGGCGGCGTACCCGGCGTCGGCGAGCTGTTCGAGCACCTCGGCCACGAGTTCTTCCGGCACGGATGCACCGCTGGTCACGCCGACCGTCTCGACACCGTCGAGCCACTCCTGCTGGATCTCTTCCGCGTAGTCGACACGGTGGGCGGCGCGCGCACCGTGCTCGAGCGCGACCTCGACCAGGCGGACGCTGTTCGACGAGTTCGCCGAGCCGACCACGATCACCAGGTCGGCAACGGGCGCGACCTTCTTGATCGCGACCTGGCGGTTCTGGGTGGCGTAGCAGATGTCGTCCGACGGGGGGTCTTGGATGGCCGGGAACTTCTCGCGCAGCAGCCGCACGGTCTCCATCGTCTCGTCGACGCTGAGCGTGGTCTGCGACAGCCAGACGAGGTTGTCCGGGTCGGGGACCGAGAGCGCGGCGACGTCGTCGGGGCCGTTCACCAGGATCGTACGGTCCGGAGCGTGCCCCATCGTGCCTTCGACCTCTTCGTGGCCGGCGTGCCCGATCAGGATGATGGTGCGCTCGGCCTTGGCGAACCGAGTGGCTTCGCGGTGGACCTTCGTGACGAGGGGGCAGGTGGCATCGATGGCGTGCAGGTCGCGCTCGGCGGCACCCGCGACGACGGCCGGCGACACACCGTGCGCGCTGAAGACCACGTGCGAACCCCGGGGGACCTCGGCCACGTCGTCGACGAAGACGGCTCCGCGCTGCTCGAGCGTCGACACCACGTGCACGTTGTGGACGATCTGCTTGCGGACGTAGACGGGCTCGCCGTACTGCTCCAACGCCTTCTCGACCGCGACGACCGCGCGGTCCACCCCGGCGCAGTAGCCGCGGGGGGCCGCGAGCAGCACCTTCTTGGGGCCGGCGACCGGTTCGTCACGCAGTCGGCCCCGTGCCGCGTGCACACGCGGCGGGGCGAGCGGGACCGTGTGGCCGTTGGTGATCGTCACGTCCCCGATGATAGGTGAGCAGCACGCACGCGACCTGGGCGCGCGGGGCGCCTGTGGAGAACACGACGGCCGTCCCCTGTCACCGGTCTCGGGCACGATGGACGTCCCAGCAGGACAAGGAGCGACATGGCGATCGAACAGGGCCCGCCGACGGCCGACAACCCGTGGCCGGTCGCGCTCCTCGGCGCGAAGCTCCGCGACTGGATCGACCGGCTCGGCACCGCGTGGGTCGAGGGCGAGATCACGCAGTGGAACGTCGCCGGCGGCAACGTGTACGGCAAGCTCAAGGACGTCGAGGTCGACGCCACCGTGTCGTTCTCCATCTGGTCGAGCGTGCGCTCCCGGGTGCCGGCGGACATCAAGCAGGGCGACCGTGTCGTCGCCGCGCTCAAGCCGAACTACTGGGTCAAGGGCGGCTCGCTGACCATGCAGGTCGTCGAGATGAAGCACGTCGGCCTCGGTGACCTGCTCGAACGCCTCGAGCGCCTTCGTCGCACCCTCGCCGAGGAAGGACTGTTCGACCCGTCCCGCAAGCTGCGTCTGCCGTTCCTGCCGCACCGCATCGGCCTGATCACCGGCAAGGACTCCGACGCCGAGAAGGACGTCAAGCGGAACGCGCAGCTGCGGTGGCCCCAGGTGGAGTTCCGCACCGTGCACACCGCGGTGCAGGGTGAACGGACCGTGGGCGAGGTCACTGCGGCGATCCTCGAGCTCGACGCCGACCCCGAGGTCGACGTCATCATCATCGCCCGCGGCGGCGGTGACTTCCAGAACCTGCTCGGCTTCAGCGACGAAGGACTCGTCCGTGCCGCGGCCTCGGCGTCGACTCCGATCGTCTCGGCGATCGGGCACGAGGCCGACCGCCCGATCCTCGACGAGGTCGCCGACCTGCGCGCCTCGACCCCCACGGACGCGGCCAAGCGGGTCGTGCCCGACGTCGCCGAGGAACTCGCCAACGTCCGGGCGGCCCGCGCCCGGCTCGGGCTGCGGCTCTCGCACACGCTGTCGGTCGAGGCCGACCGGCTCGCCGCGCTGCGGTCTCGGCCGGCCCTGGCGTCGACCGCGTGGCTCGTCGACACCCGTGCGGAAGAGGTCGCGCGCGACCTGTCCCGTGCCCGCGAACTGCTCGACCGCCGGCTCGAGCGCGGGCACTCCGAGGTCGGCCACCTGACCGCCCGCCTCCGCGCGCTCTCGCCCCGCGACACCCTGCGCCGCGGGTACGCCATCGTGCAGCGTGCCGACGGGGGTGTCGTCCGCGGCACGGACGACCTGTCCGGAGCGACGCCGGTGCACGTCACGCTCGGTGCCGGCACGGCCACGGGCACACTCGAACCGGACGGCCCCGGCCCGGACGGCTCCTGACCGCCACGGGTGTTCTCCACAGCCTGGGTCCGGGCGGCGGATCGTCGGTGGACGCTCGGTAGGATCGTCCCGTGCCATCCCAGCAGGAACCCGAGCAGACCGACGTCCAGTCGCTGAGCTACGAAGCGGCCCGCGACGAACTCGTGCGCGTCGTGAGCGAGCTCGAACAGGGCTCCGCGACCCTCGAGCGTTCACTGGCGCTCTGGGAGCGGGGCGAAGCCCTCGCCGCCCGGTGCGAAGAGTGGCTCGTCGGTGCCCGCGCACGGCTCGACGCGGCCCGTGCCGCCAGCGACGGCCAGGACGGCTCCGGGCGATGACCGACCCCAACGGCCGCCCGATCGTCGCCGAGCTCGGTCGCCCCGAGACGGCAGAGGAGACCTGGGCCCGCAAGGACGCTGCCCGGACCGCCCGCCGGCAGCACCAGACCGCGTTCAACCTGGTCATCGCGCTCATCGCCTCGCTCGGCATCGTGCTGTTCCTGGTGGCGGTCGTCGTCCGGCCGGACACCACGGTCGACCGCACCGTCGACTACCAGCAGATCGCGGCGAAGGCGAACGTCGACGACGTCACCCTGGTGGCGCCGCCGCTGCCGGACGGCTACAGCGCCAACCGCGCGGACTTCGCGAGCAAGACCACCGACGGCGTGGACGTCTGGACCGTCGGTTTCGTGACGCCGGACAAGCAGTACCTCGGCCTGCAGCAGGGCATCGACGCCAACGCCTCGTGGGTGTCGAACCAGCTCGACCAGCGGCCGTCCACCGGTGACCGCACGATCGGTGACACGGAGTGGACCGTCTACGACCGCCGCACCGAGGGCACCGACGCCGGCAACCACGCGTACTCGCTCGTCTCGACGTTCGGCAAGAACACGATCGTGCTCTCCGGTACCGCCGACGACAAGGCCTTCCGGACCGTCGCGACCGCCGTCTCCCGAGAACTGACCGAGTAGACGACGACTGACCGAGTAGACGACGACGGGCATGGTCCCGCCAGTCACCACCCCGTCCCACCCGAACCGAGGAGCCCCATGCCCGACCGCGCCGCCTCCACCCCGTCCGACGCCCTGCGCCTGCTCGTCGACGGCAACGCCCGTTTCGCCGCCGACAAGCGCCGGATGGGCCGCGTGGACCCGGACCGCCGCACCGAGCTCGAAGGATCGCAGTCGCCGTTCGCGACCGTCCTCGGTTGCTCGGACTCGCGGGTGCCGTTCGAGCACGTCTTCGACGCCGGCATCGGTGACCTGTTCGCGATCCGCAACGCCGGCCAGATCGTCGACGACGTCGTGCTGGGCTCGATCGAGTTCGCGGTCGTCGCCCTGGGCACACCGCTGGTCGTCGTGCTCCGGCACACGCGGTGCGGTGCCGTCGCGGCAGCCCGCTCCGGTGAGCCCGTCCCCGCCCCGCACCTGCAGGCTCTCGTGGACGCGATCGCCCCGAGCGTCGAGAAGGTCCGGCTCACCGACGCCGAGCTCCCGCAGGAAGCCGTCGGCGCCGCACACCTCGAAGCCACCCTCCGCCAGGTGATCGAGCGCTCCGGCGCGGTCTCCGATGCCGTGGCCGAGGGTAGATTGGCCGTCGTCGGGGCGACCTACGACCTCGCCACCGGAGAAGTCACCATCGACACCGTCGTCGGCCAGGTCTGACCGACCCAGACGAAGATCAAGTCAGACGAAGATCAAGTCAGACGAAGATCGACCCAGACGAAGATCGAGTCAGACGAAGATCGAGCCAGACAGAGATCGAGCCAGACGAAGACCGACCCCGACGACGACCGCCCCGGCGACCCCGGGGCGCAGGCACGGGCCGGCGCGACCGCGACCGGCGAGCACCCCAGGAAGGACCACGACGACGTGACCGACACCACCCCGACCGAGTTCCGCATCGAGCACGACACCATGGGCGAGGTACGGGTGCCGAAGTCGGCGCTCTACCGTGCCCAGACCCAGCGCGCCGTCGAGAACTTCCCCATCTCGGGCACCGGGCTCGAGTCGGCGCAGATCGTGGCGCTCGCGCGGATCAAGCGTGCGGCAGCCATCGTGAACGGTGAACTCGGCATCGTCGAGCCTGCCGTCGCCGACGCCATCGCCGGCGCGGCCGACCTGATCATCGGCGGCCAGCACCACGACCAGTTCCCGGTCGACGTCTACCAGACCGGCAGCGGCACGTCGTCGAACATGAACATGAACGAGGTGCTCGCGACACTGGCGTCCGACATCGCGGGTTCGGCGGTGCACCCGAACGACCACGTCAACGCCTCGCAGTCGTCGAACGACGTCTTCCCCACCTCCGTGCACGTCGCCGTGACCGAGGCGCTCCTCCGCACCCTCGTGCCCGCCCTCGAGCACCTCGCCGAGTCCCTCGAAGCGAAGGCCACGCTCTGGGCCGACGCCGTGAAGTCCGGCCGGACGCACCTGATGGACGCAACGCCCGTCACCCTCGGGCAGGAGTTCGGCGGCTACGCACGCCAGATCCGCCTGGGCATCGAGCGTGTCCAGGCGACGCTCCCCCGCGTCGCCGAGGTCCCGCTCGGCGGCACCGCGGTCGGCACCGGCATCAACACCCCCAAGGGCTTCCCGCAGCGGGTCATCGCCCAGCTCGCGAGCGACACCGACCTGCCGATCACCGAGGCCGTCGACCACTTCGAGGCGCAGGGCGCGCGTGACGCCCTGGTCGAGGCCTCCGGTGCGCTCAAGGTGCTCGCCGTCAGCCTGACGAAGATCAACAACGACCTGCGCTGGATGGGTTCGGGTCCGAACACCGGCCTGGGCGAGCTGCACATCCCCGACCTGCAGCCCGGCTCCTCGATCATGCCCGGCAAGGTGAACCCGGTGATCCCCGAGGCCACCCTGATGGTCGGCGCCCGGGTCATCGGCAACGACGCCACCATCGCCTGGGCGGGTGCCTCGGGTGCGTTCGAGCTCAACGTCGCCATCCCGGTGATGGGCACGGCGCTGCTCGAGTCGATCCGCCTGCTGGCGAACAGCTCGCGCGTGCTCGCGGACAAGACCATCGACGGGCTGCAGGCGAACCTCGAGCGCGCCCGCGCCTTCGCGGAGTCCTCGCCGTCGATCGTCACCCCGCTCAACCGGGTCATCGGCTACGAGGCGGCGGCGAAGGTCGCGAAGTACGCCGTCGCCGAAGGCCTCACCGTGCGTGAAGCCGTCGTGGCCCTCGGCCACGTCGAGCGCGGCGAGGTCACCGAGGCGCAGCTCGACGAGGCGCTCGACGTCCTCAGCATGACCCACCCGAACTAGCGGGGCGCGCTCCGGTCGCAACCACGGCCAGGAGGCGCGGTGCGGCTCCGACCCGCACCGCGCCTCCTGGCGGTTGCCCGTTCAGAACGCCGCTACACCAGGTCCGGCGAGTCCAGCAGGTCCGTCACGAGGGCGGCGATCGCGGAGCGCTCGGAGCGCGTCAGCGTGACGTGCGCGAACAGCGGGTGCCCCTTGAGCCGCTCGATGACCGACGCGATCCCGTCGTGCCGGCCGACCCGCAGGTTGTCGCGCTGCGCGACGTCGTGGGTGAGCACGACCCGCGAGTTCTGGCCGATGCGCGAGAGCATCGTGAGCAGCACGTTCCGTTCGAGCGACTGCGCCTCGTCGACGATCACGAAGGCGTCGTGCAGGGAGCGGCCGCGGATGTGGGTCAGGGGCAGCACCTCGATCAGGACCCGCTCGATGACCTCGTCGAGGACGTTGTCCGAGACCACCGAGCCGAGGGTGTCGTAGACGGCCTGCGCCCACGGGTTCATCTTCTCGCCGGCGTCACCGGGCAGGAAGCCCAGGTCCTGCCCGCCGACGGCGTACAGCGGCCGGAACACCATGATCTTCTTGTGCTGCTGCCGTTCGAGCACCGCCTCGAGTCCGGCGCACAGGGCGAGCGCCGACTTGCCGGTACCCGCGCTGCCGCCGAGCGAGACGATGCCGATCTCGGAGTCGAGCAGGGCGTCGATGGCGAGCCGCTGCTCGGCCGAGCGTCCGCGGAGTCCGAAGACCTCGCGGTCGCCTCGCACCAGGGCGACGGCTCCGGCGACGTGCACGCGGCCGAGGGCCGATCCGCGCTCGGAGTGGATGACGACCCCGGTGTTCACCGGGACGCCGTCGAGCTTCGCGGAGCGGATCTCCTCCTTCTCGTACAGGTCGGACATCTGCTCGCCGGAGACCTGCAGGTCAGCGATGCCGGTGTAGCCCGAGTCGACCGCGAGCTCGGCGCGGTACTCCTCCGCCGCCATGCCGATCGACGACGCCTTGACCCGGAGCGGCAGGTCCTTCGACACGACGACGACGTCGAGCCCGTCGTTCTTCAGGTTCGACGCGACGGCGAGGATACGGGAGTCGTTGTCGCCGAGCTGCAGGCCCGACGGCAGGACGGACTGGTTGGAGTGGTTCAGTTCGACGCGGAACGAGCCGCCGTCGCCGATCGCGATCGGGAAGTCGAGCCGCTCGTGCTCGATGCGCAGTTCGTCGAGCAGCCGGAGGGCCTGCCGGGCGAAGTACCCGATCTCCGGGTCGTTGCGCTTCGACTCGAGTTCGCTGACGACCACCACGGGCAGGACAACGGCGTGCTCGGCGAAGCGGAACAAGGCCCGTGGATCGCTGAGGAGCACCGATGTGTCGAGCACGTACGTGCGCTGGGCGACCGATGTGGACGAGTCCGCGGTGTGCTGCTGCTGTGCTCCGCGAGAGACGTTCTGAGAGGTCACGACCACTCCATCCCCGGGCCGCGACGGGCCCGGTCCTGTCCTCGAACGCGGCCACGGAGCGGGTCCCGAAGCACCGACTGTGGCCGCTTCGATCGGGCGCGGTGCCCGATGGGGACAACGTACGTCCGGCCCCCGACACCCCGACAGCGACACGCGGTTTCCGGAGTTACGGTCGCGTGAACAACGCGAGCGCGCCTCGCACCGCTCGCTGCGGTGACGCCGGCTGGTCACGAACTGTCGGCTGCGACCGCTCCGGCCGACAGGTGGTGACCACTCGGCGGACGTGAGCGGGGTGTCGTGACCGCTCGCGAGCTTCGGACGGGAGGCCCGTGGCGGCCTGGCACCGCGCCTCCAGTCCGTCCGTTGGTCGCGACTCGTCGCGCGGGCGGCCCCGGCTGGTCACGAACTGTCGGCTGCGGCCGCTCCGACCGACAGTTCGTGACCACCCGGCGGACCTGAGCGGGGTGTCCTGACCGCTCGCGTGCTGCCGACGGGCTCCGGACGAACGGGGGGCAGCAGGCGCGCCGCTGCTACTGCATGGTGGCGTACGAGACGCAGGCGTCCCGGAACATGTCCAGGGTCTCGTCGGTGGTCGACGGGAACACGGACACGCGCGCGACCCCGAGCCGCGTGGTCGCGGTGACGCCGTGGTTGTGCATCGCGGCGGACAACGCCGTCACGCGACCCTGCGTCGGCCGGAGCACCACGATGCCGGCACGCTCGGCCGGGTCACGGCTGGACTCGACCTCGAGCCCGAACTCGTCGGCGATGGCGAACACACGCTCGACGCGATCGGTGACACGCTCCTGCACGGCGGCGACGCCGACCGCGGTGAGGCGCTCGAGCGACACCGCGAGCCGGGCCTGCGCGACCGGGTCGATGCGGGACATCTGGAAGCCGGCGGCCCCCGGACGCACCGCCGGGACCTCGGTGGGCCAGCCGGACGTGCCGTGCGGGCCGGACAATGCCGGACGGATCCGGTTCAGGGCACGGTCGCTGAACGCCACGAACCCGGTGCCCCACCCGGCGTGCAACCACTTCTGCCCGCCGGTGGCGACGACGTCGGCGACCTCGTACGGGGCATCGACGACGCCGAAGCCCTGGATCGCGTCGACGATGAGCAGGCGGTCGCCGATGACCTCGCGGATGGCGGCGAGGTCGGTCAGGTAGCCGGTGCGCCAGTCGACCAGGGACACCGCGACGGCGGTCACCTCGTCGGTCAGGCGCTCACGGATCAGCTCGGGGGTCACCCAGCCGGCACCCGACTCGATGACGACGGGCTGCACCCGTCCGCCGGTGGCCGAGGCGGCGCTGGCCAGTGCGAGCGGCAGCGACGGGTACTCGTCGGCGGACACGAGCACACCGCCGGTCAGGCCGAAGGCGGTGTGCAGCAGGCCCGGGGTCGTCGCGGCCTGCGAGACGACCTGGTCCTCGCGGCGGCCGACCAGGCGTGCGGCGACGGTGCGGACGCGGGCGTCCTGCTCGTCGAGGGTCTCCATGGCACCGAAGCGCATGTGTGCCTGGATGGTGCCGAGTACACGCTGCTCCTCGAGCACGGCGGTCTGCACGGGGCCGAACGCAGCGTGGTCGAGGTAACCGGGGTCTTCGGAGAAGCCGGCGGCGTACTCGTCGATGTTCACAGGTGGTGCACCTTTCACGGGTTGAACCCTGAGAGCCTACTGGGACGCGGCTCCGCCGACGAACCCGGTGCGGGAGGTGGCTGCTCAGCCGCCGAAGCGACGCGACCGGAGCCCGAAGTCGCGGACCGCCCGGAGGAAGTCGACCTCGCGCAGGTCCGGGTAGAACGCCTCGACGAAGTAGAACTCGCTGTGCGCGCTCTGCCACAGCATGAAGTCGGACAGGCGCTGCTCGCCCGAGGTCCGGATCACCAGGTCGGGGTCGGGCTGCCCCTGCGTGTACAGGTGGTCGCCGATCAGCTCCGGCGTCAGCACCTCGGCCAGGGTGTCGATGGTCCCGCCACCCGCGCCGTGCGCCTGCACGATGCTCCGCATGGCGTCCGCGATCTCACGACGGCCGCCGTAGCCGACGGCCAGGTTGACGTGCAACCCGGTGCGGCCGGCGGTGCGCTGCTCGGCCTGTTCGAGCGCGGTCACCAGGTTCTCCGGCAGCCCCTCGTTCGACCCGACGTGCTGCACGCGCCAGTCTCGGTTGTCGGCCAGGACCCCGGCGAGGTCGGCGATGATCCCCACGAGTTCTTCGAGCTCCTCGCCGCCGCGACCCGTCAGGTTGTCGGCCGACAGCAGGTACAGGGTCACGACCTCGATGCCGAGGTCGTCACACCACGTCAGGAACTCCGGGATCTTCGCGGCGCCGGCGCGGTGGCCGTGTGCGGCGGACTCGAGTCCGAGCTGCTTCGCCCAGCGGCGGTTGCCGTCCACGATCATGGCGACGTGCTTGGGCTTCGCTGCACCCTCGAGCTGGCGGCGGATCCGGCGCTGGTAGGCGCGGTAGAGGATCCCCCGCCCTGTCCATCCCGCCGTCCCGGTCACGCACCGAGCGTAGTGCACCACCGGCACACGCTCCCTGAGGCGCCCGCTCGGCGGACACGTGGCTGTCGTTCGGGGTCAGGCCCTATGGTCGGGATCATGCAGGACGAGCACGAGACCGGAACACTCCCCCACGTCCCGTTCACGGAAGAGGCGTCGGCGAGTCCGACCACGACCGCTGCCGAACCCCGTCCGGCCTGGCGCGGATGGATCCACCTCGGCGCGTTCCCGTTCGCGATCGCGATGGGGATCGTGCTGATCACCCTCGCCGACAGCACCGCAGCGAAGGTCGGCAGCGCGGTGTTCATGGCGACGTCGCTCGCGATGTTCGGTGTCTCCGCGACCTACCACCGGTTCCCGTGGGGGCCGAAGGTGAAGGCCGTGCTGAAGCGCATCGACCACACCAACATCCTGCTGCTCATCGCCGGCACCTACACGCCCGTCGCGATCTGCGCCCTGCCGCACACGCTCATGGTCGTCGTGCTCTGGGTGATGTGGTCGGGCGCCGCGCTCGGGATCGCGTTCCGGGTGCTCTGGATCAACGCGCCCCGCTGGCTGTACGTGCCGATCTACCTGGTGCTCGGGTGCGCTGCCCTCGGGCTGCTGCCGCAGTTCTTCGCCGCGAGCGTCCCCATGACCGTGCTCATCCTGTCCGGCGGCGTCGCGTACATCATCGGCGCGCTGGTCTACGGCTTCAAGCGGCCGAACCCCGTGCCGACGCAGTTCGGGTTCCACGAGGTGTTCCACGCCCTGACCGTGGTGGCCTTCGGTGCGCAGTGGGTCGGCGTGCTCATCGTCGCGCTGGACCCGGTGCGCTGACCGTCGCACGTTCCTTCCCAGAACGCGCGCGATGCCTGGTGGTTCCGGGCGTACTCACCAGGAACTTCTGACCAGGTACGCCCGGTTCAACCAGGTACGCCCGGTTCAACCAGGTACGCCCGGTTCGACCAGGTACGCCCGGTTCAACCAGGTACGCCCGGTTCGACCAGGTACGCCCGGTTCCGGTAGGCGCGTACAAGGCGGACTGGAGGCCCGTGGCGGGATCGCCACGGGCCTCCAGTCCGCCTCGGAGTCGCGTCAGCCGCGCTCGGTGTCGTCGCCGACGTCGGCCCGGCCGTCCTCCGCCGCCCGCCGCTCCGGCTCGTCCGTCGCGGCGCCGTCACCCGCCGTGCCGTTCTCCTCGGCCTCGAGCCGCTCGCGCACCTCGGCGCGGTAGCGGGTCCGACGGATGCGTCGGGTCATGTCCACCACGAGCAGGATCGTCACGATCGCGACGAGCGCGATCGCGATGAACCCGACGACGCCCGGGGTGACGTCGACGTCGGGGACGACCGAGGGGCTGGGACTGGGGGTGGCGGCGAGTGCCGCCGCGATGGTGCTCACGAGGTCGGTTCCTTGTCGGCTGGGATCCCGGCGAACAGGTCGGTCTCCGGGAGCTCGGTCGGCACGCGCGCCTCCACGAGCTGGTAGTCCTCGGTCGGCCACACCGTCGCGAGGAGGTCGTTCGGCCAGTAGAAGAAGGCGCTGTCCGGTGCGACCTGGCTGGCGTGCGCGCGGAGTGCGGCGTCACGCTGGTCGAAGTACTCGTGCACGTCGACGTGGGTGGTGGCGAGGTCGGGCCGGTCGGCGAACCGCTCGACCCACTCGCGCAGCTGCTCGATCGCGGGGCTGTCCGGGTCGCGCTCCTGCAGGGCTTCGAAGATCGTGCGGAAGCGGCGCGGGTTCATCGTGCGCTCGTAGTAGAGCTTCGCGATCGACCACGGGGCGCCGGCGGACGGGTACGCCGACGGGTCGGCGGCGGCGGACCACGCGGCCATCGACACCTCGTGCGTGCGGATGTGGTCGGGGTGCGGGTAGCCACCGTTCTCGTCGTAGGTGACGAGCACGTGCGGGCGGAACCGGCGGATCACGCGGACGAGGGCCTCGGTGCTGTACTCGAGCGGCACCGTCGAGAACGTGCCCGGCCGGACCGTCTCGCCCTTCTCGGCGTCGGGCAGCCCCGAGTCGTGGTAGCCGAGCCACACGTTGTCGATGCCGAGCACCTGCTGCGCCGCGGCCATCTCGGTGCGGCGGTACCCGGCCATGTCACGGTGCGCACGGCTCGTCGCCGGCTCGCCGAGCTGGTCGTTCAGGATGTCGCCGGCCTCGCCGCCGGTGCAGGACACGACGAGCACCTGGTGCCCGTCGGCCACGTACTTCGCGGCGGTCGCGGCTCCCTTGCTCGACTCGTCGTCGGGGTGGGCGTGGACGGCCAGCAGACGGTAGGGCACGTGGGGTTCCTCACTGCGGGTGAGCGGCGTCGGACGCGGGCAGCGCACAGCATCGCGTGAACTACCCTGGGATCAGGATATCCACCCCGGGAGCCCCGAACTGTCCGAACAGCACCAGACCGCCACCCTCGACGAGCGCTACGGCCGCACCCCGGCCCGCAAGCGCCGCAGCCGCCTCTTCGCGATCGTCGCGGCCATCGCGGTCGTCGTGGTCTTCGGCGCGTGGGTGATCTGGGCCGGGTTCGACCAGTCCGACCGCGGCCTCGACCAGGACGTCATCGGGTACGAGGTGCTGTCCCAGCACAGCACCGTCGTCCACTCGCACGTGTCCGTCGACCCGGGCGTCGAGGCGAAGTGCGCCGTGCAGGTCCTCGACAAGAGCTACTCGATCGTGGGCTGGAAGGAGATCACCGTGCCAGCGTCCGAACAGCGCAGCCGGAGCATCTCCACGCAGGTCACCACGACGACGCGGGGCGTGACCGGCTTGATCCACGACTGCTGGATTCCCTAGACTGTCCTGATTCGCCTCTCGAGACCGACCACTCGGCCGGTCTCGTTTTTTCATGGTCGAAGGGACAGAACATGAGCAACGACACGCAGGTCACCTGGCTGACCCAGGAGGCGCACGACCGTCTCAAGGCGGAGCTCGACGAGCTGAGCGGCGAGGGCCGTGCCGAGATCGCGCGCCGCATCGAGGCCGCTCGCGAAGAGGGCGACCTCAAGGAGAACGGCGGCTACCACGCCGCGAAGGACGAGCAGGGCAAGATCGAGGCCCGCATCCGCGTCCTCACCGAGCTCCTCAAGCACGCCACCGTCAGTGAAGCCGAGTTCGACGGAACGGTCGAACCGGGCACCGTCGTCACGGCGGTCATCGCCGGCGACGAGTCCACCTTCCTGGTCGGCAGCCGCGAGATCGTCGCTGAAGGCTCCGACCTGACGGTCTACAGCCCCGTCAGCCCCGTCGGCGCGGCCATCGTCGGCCTCAAGGCCGGCGACAAGGCCACGTACACGGCGCCGAACGGCAAGGAGATCGCCGTCGAGGTCGTCAAGATCGAGCGCTACGAGCCGTAGACCGGCCCGCCGACAGACAGGAGGCCCGTGGCGACACCGCCACGGGCCTCCTGTCTGTCCGCTGGTCGCGCCCAGGGTGCGCACCGCACTTCCGACAGTCCACGCGTCGAACGACTCGTGGATCGTCGCGGACTAGTGCTCGAGGAGTTCCGGGCGGAAGCCGACCTCGTGCAGGCGCTGGATGACCTCCTGCGCGTGCTCGGGGCCGCGCGCCTCGATCGACAGGTCCAGCGCGACCTCGTTGATGACGAGGCCCTGCCCGTGGCGGGTGTGCAACACCTCGACCACGTTCGCGCCGGCGTCCGAGATGACCTGCGCGACGCGGGCGAGCTGGCCCGGGCGGTCCGGCAGCATGATGCGGATGCCGATGTAGCGCGAGGCCGCCACGAGCCCGCGGGTGATCACGCGCTCCATCATGAGCGGGTCGATGTTGCCGCCGCTCAGCAGCACCACGGTGCGGCCGGTGTCGCGGACGGCACCGGACATGATCGCGGCGACGCCGACGGCCCCCGCTGCCTCGACCACGAGCTTGGCGCGCTCGAGCAGGACGAGCAGCGCGCGGGCGGTGTCGTCGTCCGAGACGGTCACGATGTCGTCGACAAGGTCGCGGATGATCGGGAAGTTCAGGTCGCCGGGGCGCGCCACCGCGATGCCGTCGGAGATGGTCGGCTTCGTGGTGATGGTGACGGGCTCGCCGGCGGTGATCGACGACGGGTAGGCCGCAGCGTTCTCCGCCTGCACGCCGATGACCCGGATCTGCCGTCCGAGCCGCTCGGCCATGCCCTTCACGGCGAGTGCGATGCCGGAGATGACGCCGCCGCCACCGATCGGCACCACGACGGTGTCGACGTCCGGCACCTGGTCGATGATCTCGAGGCCGAGCGTGCCCTGCCCGGCGATCACTGCCGGGTGGTCGAACGGCGGGATGAACACGGCGCCGGTGTGGGCGGCGAAGTCCTTCGCGGCGCTCAGCGCTTCTTCCACGGA
This sequence comes from Curtobacterium sp. MCPF17_003, assembly GCF_003224385.1. Classification (NCBI taxonomy): domain Bacteria; kingdom Bacillati; phylum Actinomycetota; class Actinomycetes; order Micrococcales; family Microbacteriaceae; genus Curtobacterium; species Curtobacterium sp. MCPF17_003. The sequence continues at coordinate 137,769 of NZ_QKLC01000007.1, forward strand.
GTGGCCGCGCAGCACGACGTCGGCTCCGTAGTGGCGGGTGGCCTGCAGCTTGGGCAGAGCGACCCCGACCGGCGTGAAGATCGTCGCGGGGATGCCGAGCTCGCGGGCGGCGAGGGCAACACCCTGCGCGTGGTTGCCGGCGCTCGCGGCGACGACGCCCTTGGCACGCTGCTCGGCGGACAGGGTCGAGAGGCGGTTGTAGGCGCCGCGCACCTTGTAGGCACCCGTGCGCTGCAGGTTCTCGCACTTCAGGTGCACCGGCGACCCGAGCAGCTCGGCGAGGAACTGCGACGTCTCCATCGGGGTGACGCGTGCGACGCCCTTGATGGTCTCGCGCGCCGCCTCGATGTCCGCGAGCGTCGGGATCGCGGTGAGCGTGTGCGGGGAGGCGCTGGTGTCGGTCACTCCCCCATCATCGTCGTTCCCGGCCTCCGCGGCGAACTCGTGACGCTCAGTTGGTGCTGGCGGTGTCTTCTTCGGCCGAGGGACCCGAGTCGACGCCCGGCGCCGGGACGTCGTCGCCGACCTTGTGCCGACGGCGTCGGAGCAACTGGATCTGCCCGTGCTGTCCGCGCTTCGGCGTCGCTTCGAGGACGTGGTCGGAGTCGAGCCGTCGCCAGCGTCCGCTCGCGATGGTGGTGACCATGGCGTTCAGGGTCGCGATCAGCGGCACGGCGAAGAACGCGCCGGCGATGCCGGCGAGACCGGAGGCCGCGGTGACGCCGAGGACGACCGCCAGCGGGTGGACCTTGACCGCGTTGCCCATGACGAGGGGCTGCAGGATGTGCCCCTCGATCTGCTGGACCAGCAGCACGACGCCGAGCACCAGGACCGCGGCGAGGGGGCCGTTGAAGATCAGCGCGACGAACACCGCCAGGAAGCCCGTGACGATGGCGCCGACGACCGGGATGAAGGCGCCGAGGAACACGAAGGCGGCGATCGGGATCACCAGCGGCATGCCGCCGAAGAAGAGCCCGACGATGAAGGACCCCAGACCGATGCCGACCGCGTCGACGAAGGCGACGAAGATCTGCACCCGGATGAAGCTCGTCAGGGTGATCCAACCGGCGACACCGGCGCCGTCCACCGCTGCACGCGCCTTCTTCGGGAACAACCGGACGGACCAGCGCCAGACGTTCTTGCCGTCGATCAGCAGGAAGATCGTGGTGAACAGGGTGATGAAGAGCGCCGCGAACACGTGCGTCGCGCCCGACCCCGCGCTGGCGACCCCGGACAGGATCGACGCCGAGTTGTCCTGCAACCACTTCGTGCCGTCGTCGAGCCAGCCGTTCACGTCGGACTGGTTGATGCCGAACCCGGAGTTCAGCACGAAGTCCTTGATGTTGGCGTACTGGTCGATCGTCCGGTCACGCAGCGACGGGTACGACGCGATGATCTGGTCGACGACGAGCCAGATCAGGCCGCCCAGGGCGGCGACGCCGCCGAGCAGGCTGATGACGACCGCCAACCATTTCGGCACGTGGTGTCGCTGCAGCCAGTTCGAGACCGGCACCAGGAGCGCCGAGACCACGATGCCGATGAGGAACGGGATGAGGATCTCGCTGAAGACCGTGACGAGCCAGATGAAGACGGCGATCACGCCCACGACGACGAGTGCACGCCACGACCAGGCACCGGCGATGCGGACGCCGATCGGGACCGATTCCTCGACCACGGGGTCGGGATGTGTCTGCTTGCTTCCCCATGCCATGGCCCGAGTGTATCGACGTGCTCTCGGCCAGGTGCCAGATACGGCATACGTTCGTGGACGCTCATGTCGGCGGGGTTCGGTAGCGTCGCCGCATGCCCAGGTCGACGCTCTCCGCCGCCGAGGCCCGCCGGGTCGCACTCGCCGCGCAGGGCTTCGGACGGCCACCCGCCGAGCCGGTCTCGACCCGTGCGCTGAACGGCGCGTTCGGCCGGCTCGGGCTGCTGCAGATCGACTCCGTCAACGTGTTCGAACGCAGCCACTACCTGCCGCTCTTCGCCCGGCTCGGGGCCTACGACCGGTCGACGCTCGACCGGCTGACGCTCGGACGCTCGGGTCCGTACACCGAGTACTGGGCGCACGAGGCGGCGTTCATCCCCCGCGACGACCTGCGGCTGTTCCGGTGGCGGATGGACGCCCTGCGGGAGCGTGACGCCGGCCCGACCAGGGTCGACGGCGTCACCCGGACCGCTGCCGTCCGGCGCGAACTGCACGCGCTGCTCCGGGCCGAGGGGCCGATGCGGGCGAGCGCGGTGGAACACGAGTCCAACGTGCGACGCGGCCCCTGGTGGGGATGGAGCGACGTGAAGCTCGGGCTCGAGCAGATGTTCCGCTGGGGCGAGGCGGTGAGTGCTGGACGAGCCGGTTTCGAGCGCGTGTACGCCCTGCCGGAGCAGGTGTTGCCCGCAGGCTTCCTCGAGACCGCGCCGCCGCGTGCCGACGCCGTGCTCGAGCTCGTCCGTCGGGCCACGCGGGCGCTCGGCGTCGGCACCCGAGCGGACATCGCGGACTACTACCGGCTGCGCTCCGACGACACGGCCACCGCGATCGCCGAGCTCACCGACGCCGGCGAGCTCCTGCCGGTGCGTGTCGAGGGGTGGGGCGAGCGGGCCTGGCTGCACGTGAGGGCTCGGGTCCCCCGGCAGATGACCGCCGACGCGGTGCTGAGCCCCTTCGACCCGGTCGTCTGGTTCCGGCGGCGGGCCGAGCGGATGTACGGCTTCCACTACCGGATCGAGATCTACACGCCGGCCCCGAAGCGGGTGTTCGGCTACTACGTGCTGCCGGTGCTGCAGGACGACCGGCTCGTCGGCCGGATCGACCTGAAGAGCGACCGGCAGCGCGGGGTGCTCCGCGTCCGGACCGCGTGGCAGGAACCCGGCGAGCACCTGGACCCCGAGCGTCTCGCCGACACACTGCGACGGACTGCGAGCTGGCAGGGCCTCGGCGCGATCGAGGTGACCGACCGCGGCACCGCTGCTGCGGCCGTCGCCGGAGCCCTCGGACTGCCCCTGGTGGCACACGAGTCCGCTGACGACGCGGACGCCCCCGAACCGGTCACGTCGGCTGACGACTCGGCCGCGGACGGCGTCGGCTGACCCCTCAGAACCGGTCGGCGTTCGCGCGCAGCCGCGCGATGCGGTCGGGCAGCGGCGGGTGTGTCGAGAACAGCCGGTCCATCACGCCGGGGCGCATCGGGTCAGCGATCCACAGGTGCGCCATCGAGGAGTTCTGCGTCTGCATCGGTCGACCGTACGCACCGAGCTTCTCGAGGGCCCGCGCCAGGCCCTCCGGGTGACGGGTCGTCATCGCGCCCGTCGCGTCGGCCAGGTACTCGCGCTGCCGGGACACCGCCGCCTGCACCCCGGCCGCGGCGATCGGGGCCACGATGACGGCGGCGATCCCGGCGATGAGCAGCACCGGGTTGGCGCTGCCACCGTTGTCGGAGTTGCGGTTCCGCCCGCCGGACAGACCGCTGAAGATCGAGATGCGGAGCAGGACGTCGGCGATGAGGCCGACGGCCACGACGAGACCGAAGACCATCGTGGACACCCGGATGTCGTAGTTCCGGACGTGTCCGAGCTCGTGCGCCATCACACCCTGCAGCTCCTGGTCGTCCATGAGCTCGAGCAACCCCGTCGTCGCCGCCACCACCGCGTGCTCGGGGTCACGCCCGGTGGCGAAGGCGTTCGGCGAGGGGTCGGGGATGACGAACACCCGGGGCATCGGCATGCCGGTCGCGATGGCGAGGTTCTCGACGGTGCGCCACAGCCGCGGTTCTGAGACGCGGTCGATCTCGACCCCGCCGGCGATCGCGGTGGCCTGCCGCGCCGCCAGGAAGTACTGCAGCACCGCGTACCCGAGCGCGACCACGAGGACGATGAAGCCGATCGAGACGTTGCCGGCGAGGTACCCGCCGAGGAACCCGAGCGCACCGATGATCAGCAGGAACACCAGGACGATGACGACGGTGTTGCGCTTGTTCCGCGCGATGGCGCTGTACACGTCGGCTCCGACGCCGGGGTCAGAACTGGACGCGCGGCGGCTCGGCGATGGCCGCCGGCTCGTTCGTCTCGAAGAACGGTGCCTCGGAGAAGCCGCGGTTCTTCGCGAACGTGGAGTTCGGGAACACCCGGATCTTCGTGTTCAGCTCGCGCACGCCACCGTTGTAGAACCGGCGGGCGGCCTGGATCTTGTCCTCGGTGTCGACGAGTTCGGACTGCAACTGCAGGAAGTTCTGGCTCGACTGCAGCTGCGGGTACCCCTCGGCCACCGCGAACACGCTCTTGAGCGCCTTCTGCATGTGCCCCTCGGCGGTGGACGCCGTGTCGGCGTCACCGGCGGACAGGGTCTCGGCGCGGGCCTTCGTCACGTCGTCGAAGACCGCCTTCTCGTGCGTGGCGTACCCCTTGACCGTGTCCACGATGGTGGGGATGAGGTCGGCGCGGCGCTTCAGTTGCACCGAGATGTCGCTCCAGGCCTCGTCGACCCGGACCTTGAGCGTGACGAGGGAGTTGTACGTCACCCAGAGGTAGATCCCGATGATCACCAGGACGACCACCACCACTCCGACGACGATGAGCGTCGTGACGAGTCCGGTGTCCATGCGGGCGTACTCCTTTGCGCGTCGGGATCCGCGGTGCTGCGTTGGCCTGAACGGCCATCGTGAAGTCTATCGACGCGCTGAGCATGCTCCGTTCCGTGAGCAGTGTTCACGGCCGATTCCCGAGTCACGCACACCGGGCTCCCGGACTGCGGCCCGATACGGAACCTCATCCGCGAGGTGTATTGACCGGAGGCCGCCGATCCCGTGGGATGGGTCCGGTGAACACGAGCGGGGAGAACGTGGACGAGGGGGCTGTCGGGGGCGTCAGCCCTCGTCGTCGTGCCCGCTTCGCCCTGCTCGCAGCGGCGACGACGGTCCTCGTCGCCGCCCTGCTCGGCGCCGCGGCAGCCCCGGCCGTCGCGGTCGCCACGGGCGGCCCGTCGCTCGTCGCGGCCGCTGCAGACGCCCCGGCAGCCCCCGCCGCCGCTCCTCCCACCGCCACGCCCGGAACGAGCGAGATCGCCCCGCCGAGCACCGGCCGTCCGGGCGCTCCGACGCCCGCACCCACCCGACCCGCCGTGCGGCCCACCATCGCCGACCCGGGTGACGTCACGACGGGTACGACACGCTTCCACGGCACCGGCACCCCCGGGCACGCGGTCCGGGTGGCGGGGCCGGGCGCGACGGGTTCGTCCGGGTGCACGACCCGGGTCGACCCGAACGGATCGTGGGCCTGTCTCGGCACCGTCCGCTCCGGTCCGCAACAGGTGTTCACGGTGCGCGACCTCACGGCCGCGCTGCCCGTCGCGAGCGCACCGGCATCGGACGTCATCGTCCCGCCAACCCTCGCGTCCGCCGGGCCCACCGGCGGGACGGTCTCCGGTACGGGGTACCCCGGATCGACGGTGACGCTGTCGGTGTCCGGGTCCTCGGCGCAGCAGACCGCCCGGGTCGGTGCGGACGGCCGGTGGGTCGCCGCCCTGGGGACCCGGGCCGACGGCCGGTTCACCGTCACGGCGTCGCAGACGGCCAGCACGGCCGACGGGTACCGGTCCGACCTGCGGAGCGCGGCCTCCGCTCCCGTGACGGTCACGGTCGACCGCACGGCGCCGGCAGCCCCGCGCATCACGACACCGGACGACGGCCAGCGCATCGGCACCCGCGGGACGACGGTGGCCGGGACCGGTGAGCCCGGCGCCCGCGTGACCGTGTACGTCGACCGTGCGCCGGTGTGCGGCGTGGTGGTCGGGTCGGATGCCGCATGGTCGTGCTCCACCACGGGGTCGACGTTGCGCGCCGGCGGGCACCGGCTCACCGCGACGCAGCACGACGTCGCGGGCAACTACTCCCGGTCGTCGGCCGCCGTGCGGGTCACGGTGCGGTCCACCACCACGGCCCCGACCGCAGCACCGACGCCGGGCGCCACGGACACCCCGGGGACACCGGGCACCTCGACGCCGGGGTCCAGCGCGACGGCGGGCACCCCCGGCACGACCGGCCACGGCAACAGCACGCACCCGGACGGCCCCGGGGGAGGCGATGACGACAGCGCCGCAGCCGGCAACGGCAACGGCAACGGCAACGGGTCCAGCAACGGCACCGGTACCGGCAGCGCCCCGGCCGGCGTCGGCAGCACCGGAGGCCACCCCGACTGGTCCGGCCCCGCGGGCGACTGGACCGCGGCGACCACCTACGACCGCACCGTCCCGACCATCCAGGCGGCGTTCTCGTGGCGGACCGTCCTGGTCGCCACCGCCGTCGCCGCCGGGTTCCTCCTGCTGATCGCCGCGCCGCTCGCCCTCGTGGCCGCAGTCACCCGCGGCCGCCTCCGCTCGCCGTTCGCCGGGCTGCTCGGACGCAACCGCTCGCGGTCGGACCGCGCCCGGGGCGACGACGTCCTGCCGACCTGGGCGTCCATCACCATCGCGGTGTCCGTCGCGGCGCTGTGCACCCTGCTCGGGGTCGGCGTCGAGCTCGAGGCCCGGTACGCCCGTCTGGCGATCGCCGTCCTCGCGGGTACCGGTGTCCTGACCGCCGCCGTCGTGTTCGCCACGCGGTGGGCCGCCGGCAGCGATCACCGCACCGTCGGGTTCCGGGTGTCGCCGTGGCTCGTGCTCGCAGCGCTCGTGGCGTGCGGCGTCACCCGTGCGGCCGACCTCTCCCCCGCCCTCATCGTCGGTGTCGTCCTCGTGCCGTCCGGCCGCCCCGGACTGGGGACCGGCCCACTCCGCCTCGGCACCGGAATCGCTGCGAGCGCCCGGGGTGCGACCTGGCGGGTGCTGGCCCTGCTCGGACTCGCCGCGGCCGGCTGGGTGCTGCACAGCCTGCTCGCCGGCGGGGGTTTCTGGGCGTCGCTCGGGTCGGAGTTCGCCATCACGCTGTGCGTCGGTGGCCTCGGTGCCGTGGTCGCGACCCTGCTGCCCGTCGCGGGTTCCGCCGGCAGCGCGATGCTCGCCGCCTCCCGCGGTCGGTACGTCGCACTCGCGGTGGTCGCCGTGACGCTGACCACGGCGGTCTACTCGGGGGCGACCGGCACGCACGCCGCACCGGCCCTGCTCGTCGGGAGCGCCGCGGCCTGTGTTGCGGCCGCGATCGCGGCCCTGGTCTGGCTGCGCACCGACCGGCGCGCGGCGCGCGTCTGAGCCGGGCCGGGCCTCCAGAGCGGCGCTCCGCACCGGCCGTGGGACAGAAGACGCACATCAGAGCCGGTTCGCGGAGCGCGGGCTAGTGTGACGAGCGGTGCACGTCACACCGCACGGACGACGCACGCCGCACCGGACCAGCGGTGCAGCAGGACGCGCGATCGGTGCCCGCGCGCAGCACCGACGGTGCGCGCCGCACCGCATGACCGCGGCAGGAGCGATGATGACCGACACCCGATCCGACTACGACGCGACACGCTTCCGCGAGGTGTTCGAGGGCAGCTTCACCTACGCGAACGGCTTCGCCCGCAACACCCACCGCTTCGCCGGCCGACCCGCGCTGCGCGAGCCGGAGACGGACCGCTCGTGGACCTACGCCGAGCTCGGCGACGCCGTCGACCGGATCGCCGGATGGCTCGTCCGGCACGGCGGCGGACGGGGATCGATCGTGATGGTCGAGCTGTTCAACACACCCGAGTTCGCGATGCTCTACCTGGCATGCCACCGCATGGGCGCGGTGTTCTCGCCGACGAACTTCCGGCTCGCCCCGGACGAGGTCGCGTTCATCATCGAGGACTCCGCACCCGCCGTCCTGGTGCACGACACCGAGCGGACGAGTGCGATCGCCGCCGCGCTCGGGTCGTCGCCGCACCTGCCGGACCAGGTCGTCCCGGTCGGCGGCGACCACGACCGGTTCGCCGAGCTGCTCGCGTCCGAGCCCCTCTCCCCCGAGGAACTCGCGGCGATCGGCCCGCGCAGCACCTACGACGAGTCGACCCGGCTCTACACCTCGGGCACCACCGGTCGCCCGAAGCCCGTCCCGCTGCCGAGCCTCGTCGAGGTGCTCAGCGCGCACGACGTGGTCATGCACTTCCCGCTCAGCCCGTTCGACAAGACGCTCAACATGTCGCCGCTGTTCCACCGTGGCGGCTTGTTCTCCGGCGGCCCGAACCCGGTGTTCTACGTCGGCGCCGAGCTCACCACGTTGCGCCACTTCGACGCCGACCGCGTACTCGACCTGGTCGAGTCCGAGCACCTGACGTTCCTGATCGGAGCACCACCGAACCTGGTGCAGCTCGCCGATGCACAGGAACGTCGGGCGAGGGACCTGTCGAGCCTCAACGGCATCGTGACGATGGGAGCGCCGCTCGACCGCGCCGCGGCCCTGCGCTACCAGGAGCTGCTCTCGCCCCGCATCTTCAACGGCTACGGCACGACCGAGACCTTCTGGAACACGTTCCTGCGCCCCGAGGACTTCCCGGACGGCGCCGGCTCCACCGGCCGCGCGTCGACCGACGACGACGTCGCCGTCGTCCGCGTCCACGAGGACCGGCTGGCCGACCCGACCGACACGGTGGCGAAGGACGGCACCGACATCGGTGAGTTCGCCGTGCGCACCGTGAAGTCCGGCTACTCGTACCGGAACCCCGGGCTCGAGGCCGAGAAGTTCGCGAACGGTTGGTTCTACCCGGGCGACCTCGCCACGTGGGACGAGCACGAGCGGGTGACGATCGTGGGCCGCAAGGACGACATGATCATCTCCGGTGGCGAGAACGTGCACCCCGTCCAGGTCGAGGCCGTGCTGCAGGAGCACCCCGGGGTCGCCGACTCCGTCGTGGTCGGCGTGCCGGACGCGCAGTGGGGCGAGGTCGTCACGGCGTACGTCGTCCGCGCCGGCGACCGGCTGCCGACCGACGATGTCGAGGCCGCCGCCGTCCTCGAGGAGTGGACCGGCTCCCACCCCGGCCTCGCCCGGTACAAGCGCCCTCGGCGGTACCGCTTCGTCGCGGACGTCCCCTACAACGCCACCGGCAAGAAGGTGCACTACCTGGCGAAGGCAACGGCCGCGGCGGACCAGGCAGCAGGCCGGCTGATCGAGCCGTAGCGGGCCCGGTACCCGGCCGGTGACGGACTGGAGGCCCGTGACGACGCCGCCACGGGCCTCCAGGCCGTCAGCTGGTCGCGTCCACTGCGCGCCGGGGCGCGTTGCGGGCGAAGAGGCCGGGCAGGAGCCCGCCGATCTTCGTCCCGATGCACAGGCTGACGAAGGTCGCGAGCGGGGTCGCGAGCGCCTCCGGGTCGAAGGTGGCGACCGCCACCAGCCCGACCGTCCCCGGCACGAGCAGCAGGAACGCCGGGAAGAACGAGACCGTCGCCGGGATCGCCGGCACGAGCCGCTCCAGCAAACGGGTCGTGACGAACAGCAGCGCCGCTGCGGCACCGGTCGCGACCACGCTGCCCCAGAGCGGCGTGGTCGCGCTCACCACCGCGTACGCGGTGACCATGACCGCCACCGACACGAGCGTCAGGCGCCACCCGGACCGGAACACCAGGCCGAGGCCGACCGCCAACACGACGACGGCGACCCACGACACCCAGTACACGGGGACGGACTCCCAGCCGGCCAGGTCCGTGCCGACCCCCGCGACCTCGCCGACGAGCGCGGCCGACGACGGATCGACGTGCAATCCGGTCAGGGCGCTGCCGGACGCGATGCCGGCGGCCATGAAGCCGAGCATGATGAGCCCCTGCACCAGCCGCGACGACCCGGTGACGATGTCCGCGGCGGTGAGTTCGAGCAACGCGTTGGTGATGAGGGCGCCGGGGACGAACACCGCCACCGGGGCGCAGACCGCGAAGAGCGGGACCTGCTCGAACCCGGTGCCCGCGGCGACCAGGCCGACGATCGCCGTCGACACGAACGCGGCCAGGAACGGGATGATCGCCACGGCTTCGCGGAAGCGCCGGAGGACCAGTCCGATCACGCCGACCAGTCCACCGACGACGAGCGCCAGCACGATCGCCCACCAGGGGCAGCGGAAGACGACGGCCAGGCCGGCGGAGGTCAAGGCGTTGCCGAGGATCCACGGCAGGGCGGGCGGCGGGACGGTCCCGGCGCGGATGGCCCGGACGCGGGCGGGGATCTCGGCGAGGGCGATGGAGCCGCTCTCGAGCCCGAGCACGACGCGGTTGGCGCGGGCGGCCTGGCGGGAGGACAGTTCGACGCCCTCGGCGTTGACGATGGTGGCGGCGCCCGTCGAGACCTCGCTCACCATCACCAGGGCGGGCAGGACCCCGATCGCGAGCGTCGGTCCGACCCCGGCGGCGTCCCGGGCCTTCTCGAGCGCCGACCGGACGTCGGTGACGGAGCTGCCCGCGTCCAGGAGCAGGGCTCCGAGGGTGCCGAGGAGCATGCCGACCGGGACGCTCTCGCCGTCGACGACCTCGACGTGGGCCTCCGGTCGGCGGAGGGCGTTCTGCAGGTTGGCGAGTGCGCTTCCGAGTCCGACCACGATCGTCGATGCTACTGGGCGTGCGGCGTTCGGTACCCCCGGTGGGACTCGAACCCACAACTCGGCGATTGTGAGTCGCGTGTCGGTTCACGAAGTCGGTACCCCCGGTGGGACTCGAACCCACAACTCGGCGATTTTAAGTCGCATGCCTCTACCGATTGGGCCACGGGGGCGGGCCGCAACAGCCTACCGATGCACGAAGGCGGCCACCCTTCGCAGGTGACCGCCTTCGTGACGAGTGTTGCTACTTGGCGTCGGCCTCGGCCTTCACCGGCTCGGCGGCGTTGGAGACGTCCTTCGCGGGCTCGCCGTAGACGGGGCCGGCAGCACCGGCGACCTTGCCCTCTTCCGGAGCCGGGGCCGCGGCGGGCGCGGCCGGGGCCTCGGCAGCGGGCTTCGGACGGGACGCGAACGCCTCGAACGCGGCACGCGGGGTCTCGCGGTCGTCGAGCGACACGATGTCGCGGCCCAGGAAGAAGCCACCGACCCAGTCACCGATGACGCGCCACTTGCGCTCCCACGACGGCATGGCCAGGCCGTGGTAGCCGCGGTGCGCGCCCCAGGCCAGGAAGCCCTTCATGGCGAACTTGCCGGACTGGAACACACCGGTGCCCAGGCCGAGGCCCGCGACGGCACCGAGGTTCTCGTGCTTGTAGTCGGTCGTCGCCTCGCCACGGATGGTCGCGACGACGTTCTTCGCCAGCTGCTTGGCCTGGCGCACGGCGTGCTGTGCGTTCGGCACGCAGAACCCGCCGACACCGCCACCGGTCAGGTCCGGCACGGCTGCGACGTCGCCGCAGGCCCATGCGTCGGCGATCACGCCGTTGTCGTCGACCACGCGCAGGTCGGGCTGCACGCGGATGCGGCCACGCTGCTCGAGCGGGAAGTCGGTGCCCTTGACCATCGGGTTCGCCATGACACCGGCGGTCCAGATGATGAGGTCGGACGGGATGGTCTCGATCGCGCCGTCGCTCGTCTTGAGCTCGCAGACGCCACCCACGGCCGAGGCCAGCTGGGTCTCGAGGTGCACGGTCGCGCCCCGCTCGGCGAGGTTCTTGAGCACCCAGTGCGACGTCTCGAGCGAGACCTCGGGCATGATGCGGCCCATCGCCTCGACCAGGTGGAAGTGCGTGTCGTCGAAGGACAGCTGCGGGTGGCTCTTCAGCAGGTCGGTGACGAAGGAGCGGAGCTCGGCGAACACCTCGATGCCGGCGAAGCCGCCACCGACGACGACGACGGTGAGCAGGCGGTCGCGCTCGGGACCGGCCGGCAGGTTCGCCGCCTTGTGGAAGTTGCTGAGGATGCGGTCACGGATCGACGCGGCTTCCTCGATGGTCTTCAGACCGATGGCCTCGTCCGCGACGCCCGGGATCGGGAACGTGCGGGACACCGCGCCGGCGGTCATCACGATCTGGTCGTAGGACTCCTCCCACGCCTCGCCCTCGGTCGGGGTGATCGTCGCCGTCTTGGTGGCGTGGTCGACCTTGGTGACCTTCGCCGTGACGACGCGGGTCTTCTTGAGGTGACGACGGTGCGCGACGACCGCGTGACGCGGCTCGATGGAACCGGCGGCGACCTCGGGCAGGAACGGCTGGTACGTCATGTACGGCAGCGGGTCCACCATGACGACCTCGGCTTCGCCCTGGCGAAGGTGCTTCTCGAGCTTCCATGCGGTGTAGAAACCGGCGTAACCGCCGCCGACGACGAGGATCTTGGGCACGGGGGATGATCTCCTTGGATGGGGGTGTGCGGGAGTCGAGTCAGACTTCGCCGCCACCCGCCCCGACTCCAGCGTCTGCACCGTCATCATACGCCCGGCACTCACACCGGGAGGGCGACCAGTCCGCGCGCTCGAGCGCGAGGTCGCCGATGGGGTTGACGCCGGGTCCGGCGGCGAGGGCGTGGCCGACGAGGGCGTGCAGGCACTTCACGCGGGTGGGCATGCCACCGGCGCTGATGCCGTCGATCTCGTCGACGTGTTCGATCGACTCGCGATCGGCCAGGTAGGACTCGTGGGCCGTGCGGTACTGCGCGGCGACTTCGGGGTCCTCGAGCAGGGCTGCCAGCTCGGGCATCACCTGGTTGGCCTCGAGGGTGCTGACCGCAGCGGTGGCCGCGGGGTGGCACAGGTAGTAGAACGTCGGGAACGGGGTGCCGTTCGACAGCCGGGGCTTCGTGGAGACGACGGTGGGGTTGCCACAGACGCAGCGTGCCGCGATCCCGATGACGTCACGTGCCGGTCGGCCGAGCTGCGCCGACACGACCTGGACGTCGCGGTCGGAGGGCGGGTCGAAGGGAGGGGTCGTCACGGGAACGTGAGCCTACCGGAGAAGCGGAACCCCTGGCACCGTCGGGCCGGACGGCTCCGCGCCCCGCGGTCCGGGACTACTTGCTCTCGCCCGTCCCGGAGACGTCGGGCGCGACGAGGTCGGCTGCCCGCTCGTCGGTGAGCCCGGACTGCAGCACCGACGAGAGCATCGCCTGCACCCAGTCGACCTTGGGCGTCTGCACCTTCGCGCTCACGGGGGTGCCGGAGTCGGTGGTGGGGGTCGTGTCGGCGGCCCCGCCCTCGGTGCCCATCACGAGGTAGCTCTCCTCGCCGGGGTACACGTAGAGCAGTCGGTCGCGGGCCTGTGCCTCGATGTACGCCGGGTCGTCCCAGCGCGCGACGTCCTGCTTCTTCTGCGCGACGTCGGCCTTCTGGCTCGCGACCTCCTGCTGCTGCTGGGCGATCTGCTCCTGCTGCTGGATGAGCGTCCGGAGCGACGGCGCGAGCACCACCACGAAGAGCACGATGATCGCGAGCATGAGCAGGCTGAACCCGGAGAAGTGGATCGAGCGGTACCAGGGCTGCGCGGGCGTGCTGCCGTCGGGCATCGCCACGGGGACGCGGCGGACGCGGGGCTTCTGGCTGGGCACGGTCCGACGATAACCCGGCACGGTCGGTCCGGCCGCCCGGCACGCGGCCGTTCGGCGCCCTCCCAGCGTCTCGCGTCGTCACGTCTCTGCCCAGCCGAAGACGCCGTCGTCTCGTCGAGACGCCTCCGGATTCGGCGGCGTCTCACGGACTTCGCGGCGTCAGCCTGACACGACGGCGTCTTGCAGACGGCGGACGGGTCCGGGTCCGATCGAGGCAGCCGGGAGGCACGGCTTCGGCCCGCCCCTGAAGTCCCGCACCTGGAGTGGTCACCACACACCGCCCGACGCACGTCCGGTGGTCACGTCCTGTCGGTCAGGCCCGGGCCAGCCGACGACTCGTGACCACTGGACGCAGCGCGCGCGGCACGTCCTGACCGCTCGACTCTTCGGGGCCGCACACACGACGAGACGCCGTCCTCGCGGAGGAGGACGGCGTCTCGGTGGTGCGGGTACTGCTGGCCGGGCCGGCTACAGCGACGCGGCGCGCGGGAAGGCCGAGCGCCCGGCGTACACCGCGGCGTCGCCGAGCTCTTCCTCGATGCGGAGCAGCTGGTTGTACTTCGCGACGCGGTCCGAGCGGGCCGGGGCGCCGGTCTTGATCTGACCACCGTCGACCGCGACCGCGATGTCCGCGATCGTGGTGTCCTCGGTCTCGCCGGAGCGGTGCGACAGGATCGAGGTCAGGCCGTGACGGTGCGCGAGCGAGACCGCGTCGAGCGTCTCGGTGAGCGTGCCGATCTGGTTGACCTTGACGAGGATCGAGTTCGCGGCCTTCTCGTCGATGCCCCGCTGCAGACGCTTCGGGTTGGTGACGAACAGGTCGTCGCCGACGATCTGGACCTTGTCGCCGAGCTCGGCGGTCAGGTGCGACCAGCCTTCCCAGTCGTCCTCGGCCAGCGGGTCCTCGATGGTGACGAGGGGGTAGTTCGCGACGAGCTCGGCGAAGTAGGAGGTGAACTCCTGGCTCGAGAGCTGCTTGCCCTCGAACTGGTACTTGCCGTCCGAGAAGAACTCGGTGGACGCGACGTCGAGCCCGACGGCGATGTCCTTGCCGGGCGTGTAGCCGGCCTTCTCGATCGCGGTGAGCAGGAAGTCGAGCGCCGCGCGGTTCGACGCGAGCTCCGGCGCGAAGCCGCCCTCGTCGCCGAGGCCGGTGGCCAGGCCCTGCTTCTTCAGCTCGCCCTTGAGGGCGTGGTAGGTCTCGACGCCCCAGCGGAGTGCCTCGGAGAAGGACTCGGCGCCGTAGGGCACCAGGAAGAATTCCTGGATGTCGACGTTGGTGTCCGCGTGGGCACCACCGTTGACGACGTTCATCAACGGGACGGGCAGCGTGTGCGCGTTCGGGCCGCCCAGGTAGCGGAAGAGCGGCAGGTCGACCGAGTCGGCTGCGGCACGGGCGACGGCGAGCGAGGCACCGAGGATCGCGTTCGCGCCGAGGCGGGACTTGTTCTCGGTGCCGTCGAGCTCGATGAGCGCGGCGTCGACGAGGCGCTGGTCGGTGGCGTCGAAGCCCTCGAGCGCCGGGCCGATCTCGTCGAGGACGGCGTCGACGGCCTTGAGCACGCCCTTGCCGCCGTAGCGCGAGGCGTCGCCGTCGCGCAGCTCGTACGCCTCGAACGCGCCGGTGGATGCACCGGACGGGACGAGCGCGCGGGACACGACGCCGTCGTCGAGGAGGACCTCGACCTCGACCGTCGGGTTGCCTCGGGAATCGAGGACTTCGCGTGCGCCTACGGCATCGATCAGGGCCACGGGGTACTCCCTACACATTGGTTGTGGTGATTGCGGTGTCGATCCTAGCGAGCGGAGGTGAACACGACGTCGGCCGTGACGCCGGGCTGTGGACGAGTCCGTGCTGGAACGAGGACTGGGTGCTCAGTCGAGCGGGCGGAACTCGACGCCCTCGAGCGACGCGGTGTCCGCCGAGACGGTCGCGAACGCCGTGAAGCCCTGGGCGGCGAGGCCGGCGAGCAGGTTCTTCGTGTTCTTCGTGCGGCGCTCGAGCCGGACGCGTCGGTGGGACGCCAGTGCCTCGGTCTTCAGCGCGGCGAGCCGGACCGGGTCGACGTCCTTGTCGTACACGAGCACGACGGCGTCGGCTTCGGCGGAGTCCGGGAGGGTCACGAGGTCGACGAGCCGCTCGAACCCGAGCGAGAACCCGACCGCGGGGACGTCCTGCCCGAGGAACCGGCCGATCATCCCGTCGTACCGGCCGCCGCCACCGAGGCTGTAGCCGAAGTCGGGGTGCGCGACCTCGAAGATCGTGCCCGTGTAGTAGCCCATGCCGCGTACGAGCGTCGGGTCGAAGCGCAGGTCGACCCCGGGCAGCGCCTCGCGCAGGCGGAGCAGGTCGGCGAAGGCCTCGGCGTCGAGCCACGGCGCCCCCTCGACCGACGCCCAGTCGGCGGCCTCGAGCGCGCGGATGGTGTCCTCGAGCCCGGGCAGGTCGGCGCCCACGGTGCTGCGGAGTTCCGCCGCGACGCCGTCCGCACCGATCTTGTCGAGCTTGTCGATCGTGATGAGCGCGCGGTCGGCGGCGGGCTCGGTGATCCCCCACGACGCGAGGAGCGCCAGCAGGATCCGGCGGTCGTTGATCCGGATCGTCGTGCCGCTGACCCCGAGGGCGTCGAGGGCCGCGGTCGTCGCGCGGATGAGCTCGATCTCGGCGAGCTGCCCGGGCTCCCCCAGGATGTCGATGTCGCACTGCACGAACTGGCGGTAGCGGCCCTTCTGCGGGCGCTCGGCGCGCCAGACCGGCGCGATCTGCACGGATCGGAACACCGACGGCAGCTCCGCACGGTGCGAGGCGTAGAACCGGGCCAGCGGGACCGTCAGGTCGAACCGGAGACCGAGGTCGGCGAGGTCCAGCGGTGCTTCGGCTGCCCGCAGGTCCTCCGTGGTGAGCCCGCGCTTCATCACCGCGAACGCCAGCTTCTCGTTGTCGCCGCCGAGCCCGGAGTGCAGCCGCGCAGCGTCCTCCACCACCGGGGTCTCGATCTCGTCGAAACCGTGCCGCGAGTAGACGTCCCGCACGACACCGAGCACGTGCTCGCGCCGGGCCTTGTCCGCCGGGAGGAAGTCACGCATGCCACGGGGTGCCGTCACGGTCGTTGCCATGCGGTCAATTCTGGCAGACGGGCGCTTTCGACTTGCGCGCCTGCCGACCTACTGGCATACTGCATGCAGAACCTCGGTCCAGAGCGTGCCTGATCCACGCTCCGGACCGTTCGCGGGGCGACGTGCTGCAGTGCGTCCCGCGGTTCGAGCGGGCTTCCCTGTCGGCCCCTCTCCCTGGTGGAGCCGACGCCCGCTCACGGGCGTCCTCTCTTTTTCGGGTTGGGAGGGCGCCCGTTCTCCCCTGCCCGGATTCTCCGAGCCCGGACCGACGTCGCGCACCAGGGATCACTCCACGGCCCGACCGGCCTCCTCCAGCGCCGACACGGCGGCCCGCAGACTCGCGACCGGGTCCACCCCGCGTCGTGCCGCAGCCGCGACCTCCCCGAGCACCGCTCGCCCCCACTCAGCGTCGACCGTCCCCACGCCGTCGTCCGCCGCCGGCGCGGCGGACGCACCACGGGCCTCCAGGCCGACGCCGGAACCGACGCCGGAGCCGGACCCGGCCCCGGCCCCGACGACGGACGCGACGACCGCGTCGGCATCCCCACGTTCCTCCAGGCGTTCCAGTAGCTTCACCGCGCGCTCCAGCGGCGGCATCGCCCGCGGCACCCCGTCGAACGCACTCCGTCGGCTCGCCTTCTCGGCCGCCTTGGCCGCACGCCAGACCCGCACGACGTCCTCGACGGTGTCCGCCGTCTCGTCACCGAACACGTGCGGGTGCCGCCTGGTCATCTTGTCCCGCACCCCGGCGGCGACGTCCTCGAGGGTGAACTCCCCCGCGCGGGCGGCGATCCCCGCGTGCAGGACCACCTGGTAGAGCAGGTCGCCGAGTTCCTCGCGGACGTCGTCCGGGTCGCCGTCGTCGATGGCGTCGACGAGTTCGTACGACTCCTCGACGGCGTAGCGCGCGAGCGAGGCGTGGGTCTGCGCCCGGTTCCAGACGCACCCGCCGTCCTCGGCGAGCAGGCGGTCGACGACGGTCACGAGGTCCGGTACGGCGGTCATCTGGTCATCGTGCCACCCGCGTAGACTGGCCGTGGTGTGTCGGGAAGTCTGGTCGACGGACACTCACCCGACCCCTCGAGACGGAGATCCATGTCGTCCCTCGTCCGCTCCCCCCGCTTCAGCGCCATCGCGCTCCTCGCCGCCGCCGTGCTCGGCCTGGTCGTGGCGAACTCGCCGGTCGGCCCCGGCCTCGAACGGCTGCTCGACGCGCACCTGCCGCTCGGTGCCCTCGGCCTCGACCTGTCGATCGCGCACTGGATCAGCGACGGTCTGCTCGCGGTCTTCTTCCTGCTCGTCGCGATCGAGCTGAAGCAGGAACTCGTCGACGGCGAGCTGTCGAACCCCAAGACCGCGATCATCCCCGCCATCGCGGCAGTCGGCGGCGTGCTCGTCCCGGCCGGCATCTTCCTGCTCGTCACCGCGGGCACGCAGTACACGCACGGTTGGCCGATCCCGACGGCGACCGACATCGCGTTCGCGCTCGGGGTGCTCGCCATGTTCGGTCGCGGGCTGCCGAGCGGCATCCGGGTGTTCCTGCTCGCGCTGGCCGTGCTCGACGACCTCATCGCGATCATCATCATCGCCGTGGTGTTCGCCCACGACACCGACTTCCTGGCCCTCGCGGGCGCTGTCGTCACCCTCGCGGCGTTCTGGCTGCTCGGCCGGATGCTCCGTCCGGGGCGCAGCGGGCAGACGCTCATCATCGTGGCGATGGTCGTGGTCGGGCTCCTGACCTGGTGGCTCGTCTACCACTCCGGTGTGCACGCCACGATCGCCGGCGTCGCCTTCGGGCTCGTGCTGCCCCGCCGCCCGGGCCACACCCTGCACGAGAACGTCGAGCCGTGGTCGAACGCCATCGTGCTGCCGGTGTTCGCGTTCGCGTCGGCCGCCGTCATCATCCCCTCGGTCGGCATCAGCGAGCTCTCCCCCACGTTCTGGGCGGTCGTCCTCGCACTGCCGGTCGGCAAGGTGATCGGCATCACGCTGTTCGGCACGATCGCCACGCGGATCTTCCGCTCGCCCGGCCGCTCGTCGCTGTCGTTCTTCTCGATCATCACCGTCGGCGTGCTCGGCGGCATCGGGTTCACGGTGTCGCTGCTGATGAACGAGCTGGCGTTCGCCCGCAACGAGGAGATCCTCGACGAGGGCGTCCTCGCCGTGCTCGTCGGCTCGGGCATCGCCATCGTCGCGTCGGCGGTCGTCGTCACCCTGCGGGCGCGGGCGTACCGCGCGCGCCGCGAGCTGTCCGAGGCCGAGGACACCGAGTAGCGACTCGCGGGCCGGGGTTTGCACTCGTTCCGCGACAGAGCGCGCGTCGTTCGACGCGTGGATCGTCGCGAACGGCGTGCGCGCCGTGGACGGCTACGCGGCCGGCGCCTCGGCCGGGGTCGTCGCCCCGTACACGGCGGTGAGGATGCTCTCCACCCACTGGATGAGGGCGTCGTCCGGCAGCGCCTGGTCGTGCGGACGCGGCATCGGGATGCTCGTCGCGTTCTGCTGCGGGAACCAGCGCGCCCCCGGGAACATGCGCTTGAGCCGCACCTGCGACGAGTCGGCGAGCTCCTTGCCGGCGACCCGCAGGTTCGAGCCCATCACCACGACGTCGGACAGGCCGACCTGCTGCGCCATGCGACGGAGGCGGGAGACCTCGACCAGGGTCTGCACGGCCTGCGGCGGCTGCCCGTAGCGGTCGGTGAGCTCGTCGAGCACCATGTCGATCGCGTTCGGCTGCGCCGTCGGGGCCGAGGCCGCCGAGAGCTTCTGGTACGCCTCGAGCCGGAGTCGCTCGGACTCGACGTAGTCCTCGGGGATGTGCGCGTCGACGGGGATCTCGAGCCGGAGCTCGGTCTGCCCCTCGGCCACGTCGCCACGGAACTGCGACACCGCCTCGCCGATCATCCGCAGGTACAGGTCGAACCCGACCCCCGCGATGTGGCCGGACTGCTCCCCGCCGAGCAGGTTGCCGGCCCCGCGGATCTCGAGGTCCTTCATGGCGACCTGCATGCCCGCGCCGAGCTCGTTGTTCGCGGCGATGGTCTCGAGGCGGTCCTGGGCGGTCTCGGACAGCGGCTTGTCGGAGTCGTAGAGGAAGTACGCGTACCCGCGCTCCCGCCCACGGCCGACTCGACCGCGCAGCTGGTGCAGCTGCGACAGGCCGTACTTGTCCGCCTTGTCGATGATGAGCGTGTTCGCGTTCGCGATGTCCAGGCCCGTCTCGATGATCGTCGTCGAGACGAGGACGTCGAAGCGGCGCTCCCAGAAGTCGACCATGACCTGCTCGAGGGTGGTCTCCGACATCTGCCCGTGGGCCACGGCGATGCGGGCGTCCGGCACGATCTCGGCCAGGTGCGCGGCCACCGACTGGATGTCCTTCACGCGGTTGTGCACGTAGAACACCTGGCCCTCGCGCAGCAACTCGCGGCGGATCGCCGCCGCCACCTGCAGGTCGGACTGCGGCCCGACGAAGGTCAGGATGGGGTGGCGGTCCTCGGGCGGGGTCGCCAGGGTCGACATCTCGCGGATGCCCGTGACCGCCATCTCGAGCGAGCGCGGGATCGGGGTCGCCGACATCGCCAGGACGTCGACGTTCGTCTTGAACTTCTTGAGCTGGTCCTTGTGCTCGACGCCGAACCGCTGTTCCTCGTCGATGATCACGAGTCCGACGTCCTTGAAGGTGATGCCCTGCGACAGGATCCGGTGGGTCGCGATGACGATGTCGACCGTGCCGTCGGCGAGCCCGGCGATGGTCTCCTTCGACTCCTTCTCGGTCTGGAACCGGCTCAGGGCGCGCAGGTGCACGGGGAACCCGGCGAAGCGCTCCTGGAACGTCTCCATGTGCTGGCGGACGAGCAGGGTCGTCGGGACGAGCATGACGACCTGCTTGCCGTCCTGCACGGCCTTGAACGCGGCACGGATCGCGACCTCGGTCTTGCCGTAGCCGACGTCGCCGGAGAGCAGGCGGTCCATCGGGATCGGGCGTTCCATGTCGCGCTTGATCTCGTCGATCGTGGTGAGCTGGTCGGCGGTCTCGGCGAACGGGAACGCCTCTTCCAGCTCGCGCTGCCACGGGGTGTCCGGACCGAACGCATGCCCCTTCGACGCCATGCGCGCCGAGTACAGCTTGACCAGGTCGACGGCGATGTCGCGGACGGCCTTGCGAGCCTTCGACTTGGCGGCGGACCAATCCGAGCCGCCCATCTTCGACAGCGTCGGGGACTCGCCGCCGACGTACCGCGACAGCTGGTCGAGCTGGTCGGTCGGCACGAAGAGCTTGTCACCCGGGTAGTTGCGCTTCGACGGCGCGTACTCGAGCACGAGGTACTCACGCTGCGTCTTGACGGCATTGCGGCCGCCGCTGGAGACCTCGCGGCTGACGAGCTCGACGAACTTGCCGATGCCGTGGGTCGCGTGCACGACGACGTCGCCCGGCTTGAGCTGCAGCGGGTCGACGACGTTCTTGCGCCGGCTCGCGAGCTTCTTGACGGTGCGGGCACCCTGCTGGACGCTGCGGCCGTAGAACTCCGCCTCGCTCAGGACCGCGATGCGGGGGTCGGGGATCGCGAAGCCGTGCTCGACGGTCGCGGTCGTCACGACGGCGACGCCGGGCTCGGGCGGCGCGGTCACGGCATCGGCACGGGCGGCGACCCCGGCGTCGGCGAGCACCTGCACCGCACGCTCGACGAGGCCCTGGCCCTGCGCGGTCACCACGACGGCCCACCCGTCGTCGGTCAGCGACTTGACGTGCGCGATCGCCCCGTCGGCGCTGCCGGCGAAGCTCGGGACGGCCTCGGCCCGGACGCGGATGTACTCGCCGGCCTCGGCAGCGGCCTCGGCGTCGGTGAGGACACGCTCGGTGTCCCCTTCGTCGAGGCCGGAGTCGAACGGCGACACCGTCCACCAGGTGCGCTGCCCGCGGGTGTTCTTGAGCTGCTGCACGGTCAGGAAGTTGCCGGCGTCCAGGTCGATCGGGGCCTGGGCGCCGGCGACCGCTGCGCTCCAGGCCGCCTGCAGGAACTCGGTGTTCGTCTCGGCGAGGCTGTTCGCGCGGCCGTTCACCCGCTCGGGCGAGAACACCGCGATGGTGGCGTCGTCCGGCAGGTAGGAGGTCATCGGCACGAGGTCCTGCACGAGCGCCGGAGCGAGGGACTCCATGCCCTCGACCGGGATGCCCTCGGCGATCTTCGCGAGCATCTGCGACAGGTTCGGGAACTCGTGCAGCATCTCGCGCGCCCGTTGCCGGACGTCGTCGCTGAGCAGGAGTTCGCGCGAGGCGGTGAGCTCGACCGACCCGAGGTCGTCCTCGGTGGTGCGCTGGTCGGCGACGGAGAACGCCTTGATCGCCTCGATCTCGTCGCCGAAGAAGTCGATGCGTGCCGGGTGGTCGGCCGTCGGTGGGAAGACGTCGAGGATGCCACCGCGGACCGCGAACTCACCACGGCGGGTGACGAGGTCGACGCGCGAGTAGGCGAGGTCCACCAGCTGGGACGCGATCGCCGCCAGGTCGTTGCCCCGCGAGTCGGTCCGCAGCACCACGGGCGCCAGGGACGTCAGGTTGCTCGCGATCGGCTGCAGCGCGGCGCGGACGCTCGCGACGACGATGGTCTGGCGCCGCTCGGCCGGGTCCGCCGCCTGCCACGCAGCGAGCTTCCGGAGCGTCGCGATGCGCGTGCCGACGGTCTGGGCACTCGGGCTGAGGCGTTCGTGCGGCAGGGTCTCCCACGCCGGGAACTCGAGCACGTCGGCGTCGGGGACGTAGCTGCCGAACGCTTCGCGGACCGCCTCGGCCTCACGCCCGGTCGCCGTGATGACGAGGACGCACTGCGGACCGTTGCGCTCGGCGAGCAGCGCGCCGAGCAGCGGCACGCGCAGGCCGTCCACGACGGAGAAGTCGGCGTCGCGCGGTGCGGCGCGCAGCACGCGATCGAAGGCGGAGGCGCGCGAGAGCGCAGGGATGATGCCCGAGATCGTCACTCAGGAGATGGTACCGGCCGCCACCGACACCGGCCGCGGCGTGCGCGACGGGCGAACAGCGCCGAGTGCTCAGGACGGAGCGTGCACGCGCTGCTGTGCGGCGAGCAGCCCGACCTCGGCGATCGCCTGTACCGCGTCGGCGGCGTCGGCCAGCAGGATCGGCAGCGTCTTCTTCTCGGCTGCGGAGAAGTCACGCAGCACGTAGTCGGCCGGGTCCTGCCGACCGGGCGGACGTCCGATGCCGACCCGGACGCGCATGAACTCGTTCGTGCCGGTGGCCTTGATGATGTCGCGCAGCCCGTTGTGCCCGCCGTGGCCGCCGTTGCCCTTCAGGCGGACGGTGTCGAACGGCAGGTCGAGCTCGTCGTGCACGACGACGAGGTCGGCCGGGGTGGCGCTGTAGAACCCGAGCACCGAGGAGACCGGTCCGCCCGAGGTGTTCATGAACGACCCGGGCTTCGCCAGCACGAGTCGTGTGCCGCCGGGCACCAGGCGCCCCTCGGCGACCTGGTTCGGCGTCTTGTGCTTCTTGAACGTCGCTCCCATGCGGGAGGCGAGTTCGTCGAGGACCATCTGGCCGACGTTGTGGCGGTTGCCGGCGTAGTCGGGCCCGGGGTTCCCGAGCCCGACCACGACGAGGATGTGATCCGTCACAGCGTCGACCAGATGTCTTCGAAGGGGTGTTACTCGGAGTCCGCGGAGCCCTCGGCACCCGACTCGGCGCCGGCCTCGGCCGAGGCCTCGTCCGCGGCGTCGTCGTCAGCGGTGCCACGCGGGGTGACGATCGCGACGACGAGCGCCTCGGGGTCGGTCTCGAGCTCGGCGCCCTCGGGGAGCTCGAGCTGCGAGGCGTGGATCTGCACGCCGTCCTCGAGGCCCTCGACGTTCACGGAGACGTGCTCCGGGATGTCGGTGGCGAGCACGAGCAGCGAGATCGTGTTGAGGTCCTGCACGTGGATGGTGCCGGAGAAGGACTCGCCCTCGATGACGACGGGCACGTCGACCGTGACCTTCTCGCCGCGGCGGAGGACCACGAGGTCGATGTGCTCGATGATCTGGCGCACCGGGTCACGCTGGACGTCCTTGACGAGGGCGAGCTGCGCAGCACCCTCGATGTCGAGGTCGACGACCGCGTTGGCGGTACGGACGAGCAGCATGGTCTCGTGACCGGGCAGCGAGATGTGCATCGGCTCGGTGCCGTGACCGTAGACGACCGCGGGGATCTTGTCGGCCGCGCGGAGCTTGCGAGCAGCGCCCTTGCCGAACTTGGTGCGGACTTCCGCTGCGAGCTTGGTGTAGTCGGCCATGGTGCCTCCTGGTGTCGTGGACGACGCCGGAGTGCCGGCATCGTGGGGGTCTGTGGTGTTGCAACTCGAACGCGTGCACGCGTGAGGAACGATCCCAGGGTCTTGCCGGGTATCCCACCGCGTCGATCACGGCCGCGCGTGCGCAGCCCTCGCCGAAGTCAGTCACCGAGTCTAGCAGCACCGTCCGGGCGTGTCGCACGTCACGATCCGGACGTGCGCCGGGACGGACGGGAGGCCCGTGGCCGTCCCGCCACGGGCCTCCCGTCCGTCGTCCCCACGCGGCGGGCGCGGGGCGCTCCCCCCAGGACCGCTCCCCGCGAACGCCGGGTCAGTCGACGTCCGTCGGTGCCGCCGGGGCGAGCCGCGCGATCACGCGGTCGAGGCGGGCGTCCACCTGCGGCTGCCGCGTCGAGCCCTTCCGGAGCGCGGCCGCGTCGGTCGCGGTGACGTGCAGCAGCCGTTCCCACTCCGCCGCGTACAGCGCGCCGCGGTAGCCGGATGACTCCTGGCACGCGACGTCCCGTTCGGCGACGGCGACCTC
This sequence comes from Curtobacterium sp. MCPF17_003, assembly GCF_003224385.1. NCBI lineage: Bacteria > Bacillati > Actinomycetota > Actinomycetes > Micrococcales > Microbacteriaceae > Curtobacterium > Curtobacterium sp. MCPF17_003. Next base: position 162,099 of record NZ_QKLC01000007.1, read on the forward strand.
GGCCTTCCCCGGATCGTCCGAGAACAGGACGACCCGGTCGCCGTCACGGGCGCTGACGTGCATCGAGGGGGTCGGCATGCCCTCCGGACCCGCCGGCAGGTCCGGCACACCGGACGGCGCCATGCAGGTGCGCCACCCGGCCGCGGCCGTGCGGACCGGGTCGTCCTGGCGTGCGTCCAGCGCCGCCAGGTACGTCAGGCGCTGGGCCAGTTCGGATGCGGTCTGCTCGGTGCCACGGAGCGTGGTGCCGAGGGTCTTCCGGGCTGCGTTCCAGCAGCGGGCGGCCACGTCGTCCGGGAGCGCGGCGAACGCGGCCTGGCGGTCCGGGTCGTACCCCCACTGCCGCATGCCCTCGTGGTTCGCACCGGCGGCGGACGGCCCGTGGTAACCGCGGGTCTCGGCGAGCGCCGCGGTGAGGGGCCGGGTGGTCGCGAGTGCGGGTGAGGGGTTCGCCCGAGCGGCGGTGTCGGCCGCGTCGTCGTCGGCCTGCAGCCCGGTCGCGGTCGCCCAGGGAGCCGGGTCGTCGATGCCGGCCTTCCGCAGGCAGGGCTGGGCCACGAGGTCCTCCGCGTACGCGGTCTTCGACGAGGCCGGTGCGACGAAGGCGTCGAGCGGCATCGCCCACGCCGTGCTGTCCTGTTCGACGGTGGGTGCGACCGCGACGTCGGCGCGTTCGGGCAGGCCGTGGACGACGGCGGCGGCCAGCCCGGCGAGGACGACGACGAGGGTGCCGGTCTTCGCGACGCGGTTCGTGATCTGCATGGTTCCCCCTAGGCGCGGACGAGGCCGCGTTCGTGTGCGGTGATGACGACCTGGATCCGGTTCCGGAGTCCGAGCTTCGTCAGGACGGCGCGGACGTGGGTCTTCACGGTGGCGTCGCTCAGGAAGACCGACTCGGCGATCTCCGCGTTGCTCAGCCCCTTCGCGACGAGCAGGAATACCTCGCGCTCGCGGGCCGTCAGCGCGTCGAGGACCTCGTCGCGTCGGTCGGTCACGGCCGGGGTGCCCTGCGCGCGCAGCAGGTCGAGCGCCTCGGCTTCGGTCGGAGCCGGTCGGCCGGCGTGCACGTCGCGGATGGTCGCGATGACGACCTCGGGCAGGGCGTCCTTCGTCAGGAACGCGGCGGCGCCGGCGCGGAGTGCGGCGAGCACGGCATCGTCGCGGCGGATGGTCGTGAGCGCGACGACCCGTGGCCGGTCCTGGGTCGAGGCGACGAGACGCGTCAGGGTCTCGATGCCGTTCATGACCGGCATCCGCAGGTCGAGCAGCAGTACGTCGGGGTGTTCGGCGGCGCAGAGCTCAAGGGCGGCGGCACCGTCGCCGGCGGCCCCGACACAGGTCATGTCGTCCTGGGCATCGACGAGCATCTGCATCCCGGTGGCGAACAGTCGCTGATCGTCGACGACGGCGACGCGGACGGCGCTCATCGGACGTGCTCCGGCAGGACGGGGTCGTTGTCGGTGTCGGCCGTCGCCGTGGTCGGCACGGCGACGGTCGTCGGCAGCCACGCGGTGACGACCCACTCGTCCGGGGTGTCGCCGACACCGGCACGCAGCCAGCCGCCGGACAGTCGGGCACGCTCCTGCATCCCGGCGACACCGGACCCGACACCGTCGAGCTCGACGAGGGGTTCACTCCCCCGTGACGTCACGACGACGCCCAGCCCCGGACCGCGCCAGTCGAGCGCCACCCGGGCCGTCGCTGTCCGCCCCTGGTGCTTCAGCACGTTCGTCAGGCTCTCCTGCACGATCCGGTGCAGCGCACTGGCACTGCCCGCGGGCAGGAGCCCGGCGCCGTACTCCTCGAACGTCGCGGTCATCCCGAGCTCCCGCATGTCCTCGACCAGGTCGGGGACGTCGGGCAGCCCGTGGCGGTCGGCGTCGTCACTCGCCTGGATGCGTTCCACCAGCGCCCGGACGTCACCCAGTGCCGAGCGGCTCCCGTCGGCGATGTCCTGCAGCGCCCGGGCGGCGTGTTCGTCCCGCACGGCGATGGCCGCGGCACCCTGGGCCTGGGACACGACGACCGCCAGTGAGTGGGCGAGCGAGTCGTGCACGTCGCGGGCGATCCGTGCGCGTTCCTGCTCGGCCCGGAGCTCGGTCGTGGTCACCTCGGTGCGGCGTTGCGCCTCGATCACCCGGACCCGGGCGAGGCCGATCCGCCACGCGGCACCGATGGCCACACCGACCGCCCAGGTGACACCGCTGACCCCGACGAACGCGAAGGTGATCGTGACGAGGTCGGACCGGGTCCCGCCGGAGTTCCCCACCCAGCTGCCCCAGACGTCCTGGTCGGCAGCGGTCGGGACCGCCATCGCCCAGGCGGCCGCCGCACTCGCGAGCAGGAGCACGGGGACCGCCAGGTAGCGAAGCAGGTCGGACCGACCGGCGCCGACGACGCCGACGACGATCGCGATCGCCAGGTACTCCGGCCAGGTCGTGTCGGTCGGCCGGGTCAGCAGCCGGGCCGCCTGCAGGAGCGGGATGCCGACGACCAGTCCGAGCGCGGTCGCGGGCATCCACGCGGAGAGGCCGATGGCGACGGCGAGGGCCGACACCACCACGACGTGGTCGGCGAGCCCCGCACGTCCGGCCTCGGCGACGATCCAGAGCACGAGGTACACGGCGCCGGCGGCGGGGGCCAGCAGGTGCCGGTACCGGCGGAGGAGGGAGGTCATGACGCGAGCGTATGGGCCGCGCCGGACGGGGACCGAGCCGTGCGGCAGCTTTTCATCCGAGGTGATGAGGTCCGACCGGACGGCTCAGCGACCGACCTTCCGACGGTGCTCCTGCGCGGCGCGGAGGACGTCTCGCGCCCGGTCGCTCGCCGCCTCGGCCTCGTCGCGGGCTGCCTCGAGCCGGGTGATCTCGGCCTCGGCCTGCTCGAGGGCACGCTGGAGCTCCGCGCGGCGCTCCTCCGCCTGTTCGAGATCGGCCTCGGCGGTGTCGAGTGCTGCGTCGGCGTCGCGGGACTCCGTGCGCGCTGCGGTCTCGGCCTGGCGCGCGGCCTTCCGGTCGGCGGCCGGGTCGCGCTTCGGTTCCGGTTCGGGATCGGGATCGGTATCGGGTTCGGCGTCCGGCTCCGGGGCGTCGCGCTGCGCGGGCCTGGAGGCACGGCTCGCCTTCCGCGCACCCCTCGCCTGGGAGATGGGGATGGGTGGGGCATCGCTGCCGGACCAGGCATCGGGGACCGCGTCCGGATCCGCGAGCGCCCCGTCGAGGTCGACCGCGTCGAACCCCACGCTCTCGAGCGCCGTCACGAGCAGCCCCGACCGGACGGCCGCGCCGGCGTGCGGGTCCGCCATCGCCGCCTCGATCGTCGACCGGACCTGCTCGAGCACCGCCGGGGTGACGGGGTGTCCGGCGTCGGACGCCAGGTCCGCACCGGCCTGCGCGAGGGCGTCGACGACCTCGGCGCGCTGCCGACGGAGGGTCCGGATCGCGTCGGGGTCGGCGTCGGCCTGGGCCTTGCGGAGCGCCGGTCCGAGGTCGACGGCGTCGTCGAGGGCGCCGTCGCGGGCGAGCAGGTCGATCACCCAGGCCGCCGGGGCGGGCTTCCGGAGCTTCCCGATCGCCGTGGCGAGGGCACGGTCGTCCTTCCGCACCGCGCGCGCTCGTGCGGTGCGCTCGGCGACGAAGTCCTGCGGCGCGACGAGCAGCAGCTCCCTGGCGACGTCCGCGAACTCCATGTCACCACTGTGCCCGCTCAGCACCCTGCCCGCCGGACGACCTGCCCGCCGGGTGACCTGCCCGCCGGATGGCCTGCCCGCCGCTACCAGTCGTGGACGGTGCCGTCGGCCAGGCGGTTGAACGGCAGGTACGCCTGCTCGTAGGGGTACTTGCCGGCTTCGTCGACGTCGAGGCTGACCCCGAGGCCCGGCTCGTCACCCGGGTGCAGGTAGCCGTCGGTGAACGTGAACGTCTGGTGGAACACCTGGTTGGTCTGCGGGCCGTGCTGCATGTACTCCTGGATGCCGAAGTTGTGGATCGCGAGCCCGAGGTGCATCTGCGCGGCGAGGCCCACCGGGGAGATGTCGGTCGGTCCGTGGAACCCGGACTTGACCTGGTAGAGCGCCGCGTACTCCATCGTCTTCTTGAGCGGGGTGACGCCGCCCATGTGTGTCACGGCACCGCGGACGTAGTCGATGAGCTGGTCGCGGATGATGTCCTTGAAGTCCCAGACGGTGTTGAAGACCTCGCCGATCGCCAGCGGCGTCGTGGTGTGCTGCCGCACGAGCTTCAGGGCCTCCTGGTTCTCGGCGGGGGTGCAGTCCTCGAGCCAGAACAGGTCGTAAGGCTCGAGGGACTTGCCGAGCTTGGCGGCCTGCAGCGGGGTCATCCGGTGGTGGCCGTCGTGCAGCAGCGGCAGTTCGGGGCCGAACTCGTTGCGGACGGCCTCGAACACGGTGGGCACGTGGCGCAGGTAGGCGCGGGTGTCCCAGTCCTCCATCGCCGGGTACGCACCGCGCTGGGCGGGCTCGAAGTCGTAGCGGACGCCGGCGTTGCCCTCGGTGGTCCTGTTCGACGCGATGCCGTAGATGGACTCGAGGCCGGGGACACCGGTCTGCACCCGGATCGAACGGTAGCCCTCTTCCTGGTGTTCGCGGATGGAGTCGAACAGCTCGGGCAGCTCCTTGCCCGAGGCGTGGCCGTACGCCATGAGCCCGGTGCGCGATGCCCCGCCGAGCAGCTGGTACAGCGGCATGCCGGCGACCTTCGCCTTGATGTCCCAGAGGGCCATGTCGACGGCGGCGATCGCGGCCATGGTGACCGGACCACGGCGCCAGTACGACGACCGGTACAGGAACTGCCAGGCGTCCTCGATGCGGCTGGCGTCACGGCCGACGAGCAGCGGGACGACGTGCTCGGACAGGTAGGCGGAGACCGCGAGCTCACGGCCGTTCAGGGTGGCGTCACCGAGCCCGGTGACGCCGTCGGCCGTGGTGAGCTTGAGTGTCACGAAGTTCCGGTTCGGACTGGTCACGATGACCTCGGCCCGCTCGATCAGCTGCCCGCGGTCCGCCGAGGCCCAGGTGTCCGGACGGCCGGCGGTGGTCTCGGCCGGCCCGCTGTCGGCGGCGCCGGGGACCGGAGCCGCGGGGTTCGTGGTGTTCGTGTCGGTCATGCGTGGACTCCTCCGTTGGAGTGTTCGCGGGCGCGTGCCGCGGCGGTGCGGATGGCGTCGGCCGCCGCCGTCACGGCGGCGACCACGGGGGTGGTGTCGAGTTCGGGCGCGACGACGGCCAGGACGTCGTGCACATCCGAGTCTGGCCCGGGGGCACCGGGGTCGTCCACCAGGTCGGACTGCTCGGTGACGTGCAACCACCACGCGGCGAGGGCGGTGGCCGCTCCGGTGCCGATGCCGGCCGAGGGGTCGCGGGCGAGCCGGTGCCGCACGACGTCGACGACCCGGACGGGCAGCTTCTGCGAGCCGCCGGACGCGATCTGCCGCAGGGTGTGCCGGATGCGCGGGTTGGCGAACCGCTCGACCAGGGCCGCGCGGGCGTCGGTGACCTCGGCGTCGGGCAGCGGGAGCTCGAGCGCGGCTTCGTCCCAGAGCTGCTCGACGGCGGTGCGGCAGACCGGGTCGTCCATCGCCGAGGCCACGGTGTCGTGGCCGAGCTGCAACCCCAGGTAGGCGAGGAGCGAGTGCGAGCCGTTCAGCAGCCAGAGCTTCCGCTGCTCGTACGGGGTCACGTCGTCGACGATCCGGACGCCGGCCGTCTGCCACGCGGGTCGGTCGATTCCCGCGAAGGCGTCCTCGAGCACCCACTCGGCGAACGGCTCGGTGACGACGGGGACCCGGTCTCCGGCGAGCGCACCCGGCAGTTCCGACAGGTGCGCGACGTCGGTGTCGGTGGTCGCGGGGGTGATCCGGTCGACCATCGAGCTCGGGAACGCGACGTTCGCCTCGATCCAGTCGCGCAGGTCGTCGTCGGCGACGGCGTCGAGCACGGCACCGCGCAGGACCTCCCCGTTGTGCGTCAGGTTGTCGAGACTGACCAGCGCGATGCGCCCGGAGCCGGCGGCACGGCGGGCGTCGAGCCCCGCCACCAACCGCGCCGGCACGTCGGAAGCGGGCCGGTAGCCCTGCTCGGTGACCGTCAGCGTGACGATGGTCGTCTCGGGGGACGCGACCAGGTGCCTCCAGGCCGTGTCGTCGCTGCCCGGGTGGGCGGCGACGATCGTGTCGACCACCTCGGCTCCGTCGCCGGACGCGGCTCGGGTGACCAGCGTGTACCGGCAGTCCTGCGCGGCCAACGCGTCCGCCGCCGCGGGCGAGCGGCCGGTGAAGGCGGTGATGCCCCACGGCTCCCCCGTGGTGTGGGCGGTGTACCAGGCGAGGTGGGCGCGCGCGAAGGCCCCGACCCCGACGTGCACGATGCCCGGTCGGCGCTCCGTCATGCGGTCACCGGCACGAGGGAGCGGAGGTACGCGAGGTTGTCGGCGGTGCGGGCCTCGAGCGGCAGGTCGGTGGAGAAGTCCTCGATCGTGACCCACCCGTCGTAGCCCACCTGGCGGAGCGCGTCGAGGTACTCGGAGACCGATGCCCGGCCGGTGCGCAGGGGCGCCCACTCGTGCTGCCAGATCGAACTGCCGTCGGCACGGGTGTCGCCGGTGTCGACCCAGCGGGCGTTCTTCACGTGGGCGTGTGCCAGGTACGGCCCGAGCAGTTCGAACGCGGCGAGGTGGTCCTCGTCACCCTCGATCACGAGGTTGCCGAGGTCGTGGATCACCCCGACGTGTGCGGGGTCGAGACCGTCGATCAACCGCAGTGCCGCCGAGGCCGACGGCGTGATGGTCATGTGGTGGAGCTCGACCAACACCTTGACGCCGAGTTCGGCCGCGCGGTCCACCGCCCACTCGAGGTCGGTGCGGGTGCGGTCGAAGAGCCGGGGGTAGGTCTCGCCGGTGCGTTCCTTCTCGGCTCGGTAGTTCGGCATCGTGACGCGGACCTGCCGGGCACCCAGTTCGCTGGTCACCCGCAGCATCGTCTCGACGCCGTCGTGGTCGGCGGCCGGCTGGTAGCCACCGATGCCCGAGTACTCGAGCCCTGCGGCGTCGGTGACCCGGGCGATCTCACCGACCCGGTCGCGGATGCCGGTGTACTGCCACGTCGAGTCGTTGCCCGCCCAGAACGACCGCTCGGCGGGGACCTCGGCGCCGTCGGCCGGGCGGTCGTCGACGATGCGCCACTCGATGCCGTCCCAGCCCTGCGCGGCCAGGGTCTCGGCGGCCACGGACGGGGTCCAGTCGGGGGTGGAGGCGGTGAACACGGAGAACTTCATCGGACTGCTCCTTCGGTCGCGGTTGCGGTTGCGGGTGTGCCGACGACCGGCACCACGTCGTCGTACTTCCCCTCGATCACGTCGTCGATGCGCACGGGTTGCCCGAGCGTCGCGCTGACGTAGAGCCCGCGGACGGTGGCGAGCGAGACCAGGGCCGCGTCGACGGTGACACCCGGTTCGCGTCCCTGCCGGATCGCGTCGACGATGTCCGTGTACTGCCGAGCGTGCCCCGCGGCGAAGTGGTCGGGTTCAGCCGGGCCGCCGACGACGTGCTCGGGTGGGACGACCTGGTCCTTCTGATCGACCGCACCGGCGACCGCGGTGGCGTTCGACGTCGTCGCGGCGGACTCGAGCGTGGCGGTGTCGGGGGCGATGTGGAAGTAGGCGAGCCGGTCGTCGTCGACGATGGCGGAGCCGTGCGTGCCGTACACGGCGTACCGGGCGGAGAGCCCCGGGTACGCCGCGGTCGTGCAGTGGACGACCCCGAGCGCTCCGCCGGCGAACCGGACGGTGGCGACGGCGGTGTCCTCGACCTCGATGCGGTCGTGCGCGAGCAGGCCGGTCTGGGCCGAGATCTCGACCGGACGGCCGAGCGCCCAGACGAGCAGGTCGACGGTGTGCACGCCCTGGTTCATCACCGCGCCGCCGCCGTCGAGCGCCCAGGTGCCGCGCCAGTCACCGGAGTCGTAGTACCCCTGCGACCGGTACCAGGCGACACTCGCGAGCCCCGAGGTCACGGTGCCGAACCCGCCGTCGTGCGCGGCCCGGGCGACGGCTGCCGACGCCGGGTCGAAGCGGTGCTGGCTGATGACGCTCGTGACGAGCCCGCGGTCGCGAGCGGCTGCGGCGAGCGCCGCGATCTGCCGGGCCCGGGGCATCGTGGTGTCGAGCGGCTTCTCGATGACGACGTGCTTGCCGGCGGCCAGGGCGGCCTCGGCCAGCTGCACGTGCATGCCCGAGGGCGAGCAGATCGCGACGACGTCGATGTCGGTCTGTTCGATCGCCTCCTCGATGGTGGACGTCGTGATCGGGCGGGCGGCACCCAGCTCCTGTACCGCGTCCGCCGCGCTCGTGGCGGCTTCGGGCACGGCGTCGACGAGGGCGACGACCTGCAGGTCGGGGTGGTGCACGGCGACGGTGGCGTGGTGGCGTCCGATGACACCGGCGCCGACGACGGCCAGGCGGAGCGGGTTGGTGGGTTCGGTCATCGCAGGGTGACTCCGATCTGGTCGGTGAGGGTGCGGAAGGCCCGTCCGGCACGACCGAAGGCCGCGGGGCCGGAGAACCCGCCGAGGGAGGTGAAGTCGCTGAGGTGCGGCTCGAGCGAGGCGTACCCGGAGTAGCCGGCGTCGCGGAGCGCGGTGAGGGTCTGGAGCAGTTCGCCGTCGCCCTCGCCCGCCGGCACCACCGACGAGTCGGCGGCGAGGGCGTCCTTGACCTGCAGGTAGTCGACGTAGGGGGCGAGTTGCTCCCAGCCGTCGGTGAAGGGCCGGACGCCGCACTGCACGTAGTTCGCGTTGTCCCAGGCCAGGCGGAGCGCGGACGAACCGACGCTCTCGACGATGTCGAGCACGCGCGCGGGGACGTCGCCGTAGATGTCCTTCTCGTTCTCGTGCAGCAGGGTCACCCCTTCGCGCTCGGCGAGGTCGGCCAGTGCCCGCATCCGGACGAGGACGTCGTCGCGGACGTCGTCGGGTGTGCGGCCCTCGAAGTAGAACGAGAAGATCCGGATGTTCGTCGTGCCGAGGGCGTGCGCGGCGCGGATCGCACGGGCGAGTCGTGACACCTCGTGCTCGACGGGTTCGTCGACGGGCACCTTGCCGATCGGCGAGGCGATCGCGGACACGGTCTGCCCGCGCTCGTCGAGCAGCCGGTGGAGTCCGGCGAGCTGGTCCTCGTCGAGGTCGACGACGTTCACGCCCCAGGCGCTGCGGACCTCGATGGCGCTCGCACCGAGCGCCTGGAGGACCGCGACCTGGACGACCGGGTCGGCGTCGATCTCGTCGCCGAAACCGGAGAGTTCCCAACTGGGCTGGTCGGTCATGGTGTCCTTTCGTTCGGACGGGAGGCGCGTGGCGGGGCCGCCACGGGCCTCCAGTCCGGTTCTGGGTTGCGGCCTACTTGACGGAGCCGGCGGTGAGCCCGCCGACCAGGTAGCGCTGGAAGATCAGGTACAGGGCGACGACGGGGACGGCGCAGACGATCGAGGCGGCCATCATCTGGCCGTAGATCGGGACCGCGCCGCCCTCTTGGGTGGTGCCGAGCACCTGCAGGACCACGGCGACCGTCCGGGTGTTCGGGGTCGTCATGATCGTTGAGAACAGGACGTCGTTCCAGCCGAGCAGGAAGGCGAAGATCGCGGACACGACGATGCCGGGCCACGACAGCGGGAGCACGATCTTCGTCAGGATCTTCGTCGAGCTGGCACCGTCGATGCGCGCCGCTTCCTCGAGTTCCTTCGGCAGGCCGCGCAGGTAGGTGACCATCACCCACGTCGAGAACGGCAGGGCGAAGGTCAGGTAGGTGACGAACAGGCCCCAGCGGGTGCCGATGATCTGCACGCCGGTGGCGCTGGCGATGTTCGAGAACACCACGAAGACCGGCAGGAGCAGGAGCGTGCCCGGGATCGACTGCAGGGCGAGGAGCCCACGCAGGATGGTCAGCCGCCCGAGGAACCGGAACCGGACGAGCACGTAGGCCGTCGACACGGCGAGTGCGGCACTCGCGACGGCGACGGCACCGGCGGTGAGCATCGAGTTCACCAGTCCCTCGCCGAGGGCGACGGTGGACCAGATCTCGACGTAGTTCGACAGGGTGAACTCGGACGGGAAGTACTCGCCGCGGGCAACGGCGACGTCGGAGTTGACCGAGCCGAACAGGATGTAGAGCACCGGGACGGCGATGAACGCGATGATCACCGCGATGACGGTGACGAGCAGCCAGCGCGGCAGCAGCCGGGTGACGTCGGTGTCGTAGGGGCGCTTGCTCCGTCGCCCGCCGTTGCCGGTCGTGATGCTCTCGGTGAGCGTCGCGGTGGGGCGGGTGCGGGTGCTGAAGGACGTGCTCGGGGTGGTCATGCGCGTGCTCCGTCGATGTCGGCGGCGGTCGGGGCGGCGGCGAGCGTGGCGCGGTCGGCGCGACGCTGCTTCCGGTTGGGGCCGGCGTCGTCGCCGGTGTCGAGCTTGACCGCCCGCAGGTAGACGAACAGCGGGATCGCGACGATCACGAGCGAGCAGATCGCCATCGCCGCGGACAGGCCGAAGCGGAACGACTGGAAGCTCGCGATGTACGTCAGGACGGGCATCACCTCGACGCTGGACGGCAGCGGGATGCCGAACAGCACGAACGGCAGCGTGAAGTTGTTGATGTTGTGCAGGATCGAGATGATCACCGCGAGGCTGAGGGGTCCGCGCAGGTACGGGAAGATGATGTACCGCAGCTTCGCCCACCAGGTCACCCCGTCGAGCGCGGCGGCCTCGTGCACCTCGTTGTCCACGGCCTGCAGCCCCGCCAGGGACAGCAGGTAGACGAAGGGCCAGCTCGTCCAGATCATCACGCCGGCGAGCGCCCAGTACGACGCGGAGCCGTTCAGCCACAGCACGTCGGTGTGCAGGATCGAGTTCACGACCCCCTGCGGCTGGAGCATCGTGCGGAAGAACGTGCCGACGACGAACGCGGGGAGCACGTACGGGATCAGGTAGATCGAACGGACGAGCCCGCGACCGGGGAACCGGTTCTGCGTCGAGATCGCGGCGGCGACCCCGATCGGCACGGTCACGGCCGTGACGAGCACCGACAGCGACACCGAGATCCAGATGGAGTGCAGCAGCGGCGAGTTCGTGAACGCCTCGGTGAAGTTGGCCAGCCCGACGAACGGGGCGCTGAACCACTGGCGGAGCGTGTACTGGTCGAGGTCGAGCATCGCGATCCAGAAGCCCACCAGGAGCGGCACCACGATGACGGCGAGCATGAGGACCCCGCCGGGCAGGAGCATCCACAGTGGACGCTCCCGTTTGTAGAGGGGCGTCTTGCCGGCGGGACGGACCGGTCGAGGGGGCGCCGCGTCGGTGCGGGGCCTGGTCTGCGTGCTGGTCATCACAGACCTCCGTTCTTCTGACGGTCGAGGGTGGCCTGGGCGTCCTTCTGGGCGTCCTGCAGTCGCTTGCGGAGCTGGTCGTCGGTGACCTCGCCGGACTTCAGCGACGGGATCGACTGCACGACCACGTCGACCAGGGCGAGCTGGATGTCCGACCAGGCGCCGGTGAACGCGGTGGGCTTGGACAGGCGGCCGGCGTCGATGATCGGCTTGAGCTGCGGGTTGTCGGCCGCCAGGTCGGCGGCGGCGGACGCGTTGGTCGGCAGGTTGCCGAACAGGTCGTAGTACTCGAGCTGGGCCTTCGGCGCGCTGAGCTGCTTGACGAACGCGAACGACAGCTCCTGTTTGGTGCCGTAGTCGGCGACGACCCAGTTGTCGCCGGACAGGATGCTGGCGGCCTCGATGCCGTCGGACGGCCGTTCCGTCGCACCCGGCGGGACGGTCGGCAGCAGGGCGAACTCGTACTTCCCGTCGACCTTGGTGTCCTGGAACGAGTTGATGGCGGTGGTGGTCGTCATCGGGAAGAACGCCGCCTTGCCCTCGGTGAACTGCGCGAGGGCCTGGGCGTTGTTCCAGCCGATCGCGGCCGGGTCGACGACACCGTCCTTCGTCACCCAGTCGAAGTAGGTGCGGTAGGCGTTCTCGACGGCTTCGCTGTCGATCTCGGCCTTCGAGCCGTCGACGATCGTGTTGCCGGCGTTCTGGGCCATCCCCCACACGAACTTCCAGGGGTCGAAGCCGTCGGCGTAGGCGATCGCCAAGCCGTGGAGTCCGTCACCCGTGGTGGCCTTCGCGTCGGCGGTCAGCTCGTCCCACGTCGTCGGCATGTCGGTGATGCCGGCCTTCGCGAGCAGGTCCTTGTTCACCGCCATCACGAACGGACGGCTGGCGAACGGGATCCCGATCTGCTTCGACGCACTCGGACCGGAGATGCCGAACGACGCGGGGTCGAACTGGTCCTTGCCGCCGATCGCGTCCCACTCCTTCGTGCCCAACTCGACGAACGCACCGGTGGCGTACGCGGTCGGGGTGAAGGTGGTGCCGATCGCGTAGACGTCGGGGCCCTGCCCGGAGATGACGCTCGTCTGGATCGCGGTCAACTCCTCCTGCGCGGACGAGTAGGTCTCCCACTGGATGTCGGCACCGGTCGTGCGCTTGAACTCGGCGGCGGTCTCCCGCTGCCACTGCTTGCGTTCCTTGGGGTAGGTGGTGTCCGCGCCCATCATCACGCGGAGGGTGTTCGGGTCGTCGCCGCTGCCGTTCACCACGGCACATCCCTGCAGGGACAGTGCGGCGAGGGCGACCACGGCGACGGCACCGAGGATGGTGCGGACTTGCAGTCTTCGCGTCTTCACGGGGGTTTCCTCCTCGAGACCTCCTCCGAGCGGCGCTGCTCGGTGGCACCACTGTTCCGCCGTTGGCAACATGCGGCAACCGGTTGCCACTTGTTGCCAGACGCGAATACGTTCGGCCTCGTGAAGGACCTCTCGACGGACGGCGGCGGGCGCACGGGCGGTGCTGCCGGCACCGCCGCTGGTGCCGCGCGTCGCGTCACCATCCGCGACATCGCCGACGCCACCGGGGTCGCCGCGTCCACCGTCTCCCGCGCCCTGTCCCTGCCCGACCGGGTCAACCCCGTCACCCAGGAGCGCATCCAGCGGGCAGCCCGCGAGCTCGGCTACGTCGCCAACTCGCAGGCGCGGGCGCTGACCTCGGGCCGTACCCGCGCCGTCGCCGTGCTCGTGTCCGACATCACGAACCCGTTCTACTTCGACGTCATCCGCGGCACCCAGCACCAGCTCGCCGGGGCCGGCTGGACGCAGCTGCTCGTCGACACCGAGGAGTCCGCCGACGCCGAGATGGCCGCACTCACCGCCGTGGGGGCGAAGGCCGACGGGGTCGTGCTCACGGCGTCACGCCTGTCCGATGCGCAGATCGCACGGTTCGCCGAACGGATCCCCCTGGTCGTCGTGAACCGCCGGCCCACCGGCGTGCCCTCGGTGCTCATCGACACCCCCGGCGGGGTGGAGCAGGCGGTGCAGCACCTGGTGTCGCTGGGACACCGGGAGATCCTGTACGTCGCCGGGCCGGACAGCTCGTGGTCCAACGAGCGTCGGTGGCGCGCCCTCGTGCAGGTCGCCAAGCGCCTGGGGATCCGCGTCGCCAGGGTCGGGCCGCACGCACCCTTCGTCGACTCCGGCGCCGCGGCCGCCGACGCCGCCGCGCACGCCGGTGCGACCGCGTGCATCGCCTTCAACGACCTGATCGCCATCGGGATGCTCGCCCGGCTGCGCGAGCGCGGGGTCCGCGTCCCCGAGGACATGAGCATCGTGGGCTGCGACGACATCTTCGGCGCCGACTTCTGCAACCCGCCGCTCACCACGATGACCTCGCCGATCGAACGCGCCGGCCGGGTCGCGATCCGGATGCTGCTCGGACGGCTCGGCGCGCTGCCCGCCGACGAACTGCCCGGGGAGCACATGTCCGGCGCCGTCGCCCTGCCCACCCACCTGACCGTGCGCGAGTCGACCGGGCCCGCGCCCGCCTCGGCACACCGTCCGTCCTGAAGGAGTCGATGATGACCCAGACCAGCAGCACCACCCGGCTCGCACCGCACCCCGACCGGCTGTTCCCCGCCGACCCCGGGGCGCGAGCCGTGGCACGCACCGTGTACGAAGCGGTCAAGGACGCCCCGATCATCTCGCCGCACGGGCACGTCGACGCGGCGCTGATCGCCTCGGACCAGCCGTTCAGCGACCCCGCGTCGCTGCTCATCACCCCCGACCACTACGTGCTCCGCCTGCTGCACGCGAACGGGGTGGACCTGGCCGCGCTGGGACGCGCAGACCTGTCGGGGACGCATGGCGTGCCTCCAGGCCGAACCATCTGGCGGCAGCTGGCGGAGCACTGGGACGACTTCCTCGGGACCCCCGTGCGCTACTGGTTCGAGACGGAGCTGCACGACGTGTTCGGGCTCGACCAGGCACCGTCCGCCGCGAACGCGGACGACCAGTACGACCACATCGCCGGCCTGCTGGCGTCCCCCGCCTTCCGGCCACGCGCGCTCTTCGACGCCTTCGGCATCGAGGTCCTCGCCACCACGGACGGCCCGGCGGACGACCTAGCTGCGCATGCGCAGCTCGCGGCGGACCCCGGCTTCACCGGCCGGGTGCTCCCCACGTTCCGCGCGGACGCCGTGTTCGACCCGGCGCGGTCGGACTGGAGGCCCGTGGTCGCGTCGATCGGCGAGGCCGCCGGCATCGACACGGGCACCCACGCAGGGCTGTTGGCGGCTCTCCGCGCACGTCGCCGGTACTTCATCGAGCACGGCGCGACCGCCACGGACACCGGGGTGCTCGACGCGGGCTCCGCTCCCCTGCCGTCGAGCGAGCGGGAACGCATCCACGCGGCGGCGCTGCACGATGCGTCGTCGATCACCGAGGCCGAGGCGACGGCGTACCGGCACGACATGCTCTACCGCTGGGCGGAGATGAGCGTCGAGGACGGCCTCGTCATGCAGCTGCACCCCGGGGTGATCCGGAACCACCACACCCCGACGCTCGAGCGCTTCGGGCCGGACACCGGGCACGACCTGCCGGCCGTCGGGTCCTTCACCGAGCCCCTCCGGCCGCTGCTCGAGTCCTTCGGCACCGCTCCCGGGTTCCACCTGGTGCTCTTCACCGTCGACGAGACAGTCTTCTCGCGCGAGATCGGGCCGCTCGCGGGCTTCTACCCCGCGGTGTACGCGGGCGCGCCGTGGTGGTTCATCGACACCCCGGCGGCCATCGCGCGCTACCGGTCGGCTGTCACCGACTCCGCGTCGTTCACCAAGACCTCCGGGTTCATCGACGACACCCGCGCGTACTGCTCCATCCCCGCGCGGCACGACATGGCGCGGCGGGCGGACGCCGCGTACCTGGCGTCGCTCGTGGTCACGCACCAGGTCTCCGAGGAGGACGCCGTCCGAACCGCCCGGCGCATCGTGTCCGACATCCCGCGGGCGACGTTCAAGCTCTGACGCGGGGTGGCCGCGGCGGGGGTGCTGCTGGGTGGTGCGAGGTTCCGTGCTTGGTGCTGCTGGGTGGTGCGAGGTTCCGTGCTTGGTGCTGCTGGGTGGTGCGAGGTTCCGTGCTTGGTGCGAGGGTTGCCGGGTCGCACGGGACACGGAACCTCGCACGGTCCGGCGCTGCGGCGGTACGGTCGGCGCATGACGGAGCGAGTGTCGGCGGCGTACAGCGCTCGAGCTGACGAGTACGCGGCGCTGCTCGGGTCGATGGACGCCGTCCACCCCGACGACCGAGCCCTCGTCGACGCCTGGGCAACCGGTCGCAGCGGCCCCCTGGTCGACGCCGGGTGCGGACCCGGTCACTGGACGGCGCACCTCGCACGGCAGGGGCACCGTGTCAGCGGCATCGACGCGGTGCCGGAGTTCGTCGAGCACGCTCGACGGACGCACAGCGCCTCGGTCGACTTCCGGCTCGGGTCGCTCGAAGCGCTCCCGCTCGCGGACGGCAGCGTCGACGGGATCCTGGCCTGGTACTCGGTGATCCACCACGAGCCGTCGCGGATCGGTGGGGCACTCGCCGAGTTCGATCGGGTGCTCACCCCCGGCGGTGGGCTGCTGCTCGGGTTCTTCGAGGGCGCCGCGGTCGAAGCCTTCGACCACGCGGTCGTCACCGCGTACCGCTGGCCGGTCGCGTCCCTGGCGGCGCTGCTGGACGAAGCGGGCTTCGACGTCGTGGACGCCCACACCCGCACGGACCCGGGGCACCGGCCGCACGGGGCGATCAGTGCGGTGCGCCGCTGATCGGCCGCGGTGTCAGGGCTGCCAGCCCGGAGTGACGAGTCCGGTCTCGTAGGCGAACACGACGAGCTGCGCCCGGTCGCGGGCACCGAGCTTGATCATCGCTCGGGAGACGTGGGTCTTCGTGGTGAGCGGACTGACGAACAGCCGCGCGGCGATCTCGGCGTTGGTGAGCCCGACCGCCACGAGCTGCATGACCTCGCGCTCGCGATCGGTGAGCACCGAGAGGCCCGGCGCGAGGGACGACGGCTTCGCGTGGGTGGCGTACGCCTCGACCAGGGAACGGGTCGCACCGGGTGAGAGCAACGAGTCGCCGGCCACCACGGTGCGGACGGCGCGGAGGAGCTCGGCGGGTTCCGTGTCCTTCACCAGGAACCCGGCCGCCCCGGACCGGATCGCCTCGAAGACGTAATCGTCCTGCTCGAAGGTCGTGAGGATGACGACGTGCACGCCGTCGAGGTCCGGGTCGTCGCTGATGCTGCGGGTGGCGGCGAGCCCGTCGGTGCCGGGCATGCGGATGTCCATGAGCACCACGTCGGGTCGCAGCGCCCGGGCAGCGTCGACCGCAGCGTCCCCGTCGCCGGCCTCGCCGACGACCGCCATGCCGGGTTCGGCGTCGAGGAGCGCTCGGAGGCCGGCACGGATGAGGACCTGGTCGTCGACGAGCAGGACGGTGATCGGGGTCATGATCCGGCTCCGTCCGCGACGTCGATCGAACCGGCGTCGTCGGTCGAACCGCCGGTACTGATCGGCAGGCGTGCCACGACGCGCCAACCGCCGTCCGTCGTCGGACCCACGGACAGCTCTCCGCCGACCGCGGCGGCGCGCTCCCGCATGCCGATGATGCCGTTGCCGGTCGCGCCGAGGCCGACTCGTCGCGCGAAGCGGTCCGGGACGGCCGACGGGTGGTCCTCGACGATCAGGTCGACGACGTCGGCCCTGACGGTGACCACGACCGACGTGTCGTGACCGGGGGCGTGCTTCATGACGTTGGTGACGGATTCCTGCACGATGCGGAAAGCGCTCCGGCTGCTGGTCCCGGTGACGCTCGACGGGTCGCCGTGGATCCGGAGATCGACCGCGACGCCGGCGGCACGGGCACGATCGACGAGCTCCGCGACCCGATCGAGGCCGGGAACGGGACTCCGATCGGGTCCACCGGTGCTCGCGGGGCCGCCGTCCACCGAGCGCAGCACGCCGAGGATCGTCCGGAGCTCGACGAGCGCATCGCGGCTCGAGTCACGGATGTTCAGCAGGGCGTCGTGGGTCTGCGCGGGGAGTCCGTCACCGAGGTGCAGAGCCACGCCCGCCTGCAGGTTGATGAGGGACATGCTGTGCGCCACCGAGTCGTGCAGTTCGCGGGCGATGCGCACACGCTCCTCGCCCGCCCGCACCCGTTCGGCTTCGGCACGCTGTCGACGGCGTTCGGCGACCCGCTCGACCTGCACCCGGACGAGTTCGGACACGGCGATCGTCACCGTCAGCCACGCCGCGCACAGCAGCACAGCACCGAGGTCGAGCCCCGGAGCCCGGCCGAGCAGCACGTCGGCCGACGGGAGCACCAGGACGGCGACGACAGCGGCCACCGCCACGGTCCGTCGATGGCCCCGCAGCCACGCGTTCGCGATGGCCATCGTGAGCGCCGCCACGAAGGGCCCGCGGGGGCTCACGACCAGGGCGTACCCGACGGTTGTCGCCAGCGTGACGAGCAGCACCGATCGTGGCCACCTCCACCGCCACGGCAGGACGACGACGCCGGCCACGAGGAGCGCGCCGGCGAGTGGGCCGAGCACGACGGGATCGACGCCGCCGATCGCACCGTGTCGTGCCCACGGCGGACCGCCCGGCCCTGCGACCGTGATGCGGGACGCGAGGATCGTGCCGACGATCTGCACGACGGCCACCGGCAGGACCCGACCGGACCGGGCGAACCGCTGACGCCCCGGCCAGCGGTCGCCAGCCAGGTCGCGGTCGTCTTCGCGTGGCCCTGTCGTCATGGGTCGAGCCTAGGGACGTCGGTCCGCCCCGGCATCGACCGCAGGGGTGCCTGTGGACTACTCCCCGGGGAGTAGGTCCCTGGTGAGGAACGACCGCAGTACGACCGCGGGAGCAGACGGAAGTGGGGCTGCGCGGCGGACGCGTGGCGGGCCTCCAGGCCGGAGAGTCGACGTGTCGCGACAGCGGCCCCGAAACCGACCACAGGAGATCACCGTGTTCACGTCCATCACCGCATCCGCACTCACGACGGCAGCAGCCCACGGCCCGTACTGGCAGGGCGGCGGGTTCCCGTTCTTCCTGTTCCCCGCGTTCTTCTTCTTCGCGTTCCTCGTCGTGTTCCTGGTGTTCGGGGTGCTCCGACGAGGGAGCTGGCGCGCCCGCTCCGACGCCCGCGGTGTGCTGGCCGACCGGTTCGCTCGCGGCGACATCGACGCCGAGGAGTACCGCGCCCGGCTGTCCGAGCTCAGCCGGAAGTGACCGCGAGCGCGGCGAGGATCTCCCGCACGGTGTCGTCGACCGATCCGTCGATCGACACCGCGACGGCGGCCTCGTCGGGCTGCGGCCGCTCGAGGGTCGCGAACTGCGAGTCGAGCAGCGTCGACGGCATGTACTCGTGCTGGCGGTGGGACTGCCGTTCGGCGATCAGGTCGCGCGACCCGTCGAGGAAGGCGATGACGAGACCCGGCGCGGACTCACGCAGACGGTCCCGGTAGGCGCGCTTGAGCGCCGAGTTCGCCATCACGCACCGGGAGCCGTCCGATTCGACCGCGGCGATCCGCTCGGCGCAGGCGTCGAGCCACGGCCAGCGGTCCTCGTCGGTGAGCGGGGTGCCCTGCCGCATCTTCTCCTTGTTGGCGACCGGGTGCAGGTCGTCGGCGTCGACGAAGACGCACGGTTCGCCCTGCGCGACCAGGGCGTCGGTGAGCGCCTGGCCGATGGTGGACTTGCCGGAGCCGGAGACCCCCATCACGAGGACGGGCGGGTGGACAGCGAGCTCGCTCATCCCTCCACAGTATTGATCCGGTGAACTCCGGTCCCCAGTTCCCGGAACACCTGTGCGATCCCAGACCACCGGTCGTAGGTTGGGCGCCAACGTCAGGACAAAGGAGACCCTCGTGGCAGACAACAACGGTCAGGCGAACATCGGAGTCGTCGGACTCGCAGTGATGGGCTCGAACCTCGCCCGCAACCTCGCATCGCGCGAAGGCAACACGGTGGCGGTCTACAACCGCACGTACGCCCGCACCGAGGAACTGCTCCAGGAGCACGGCGACGCCGGGTTCATCGCGTCCGAGGACATCGACGGGTTCGTCGCCTCGCTGTCGAGGCCCCGCACAGCCATCATCATGGTGCAGGCCGGCAAGGGCACGGACGCCGTGATCGGGCAGCTCGCCGAACGGTTCGAACCGGGCGACATCATCGTCGACGGCGGCAACGCGAACTTCCACGACACCATCCGACGTGAGCACGACCTGCGCGAGAAGGGCCTGAACTTCGTCGGTACCGGCATCTCCGGTGGTGAAGAGGGTGCGCTCAAGGGCCCGTCGATCATGCCCGGTGGCTCGAAGGAGGCCTGGGAGACGCTCGGGCCGATCCTGAAGTCGATCGCCGCGGTGGCCGAAGGTGAACCGTGCGTGACCCACATCGGCACCGACGGCGCCGGGCACTTCGTCAAGATGGTGCACAACGGCATCGAGTACGCCGACATGCAGCTCATCGCCGAGTCGTACGACCTGCTCCGTCGCGTCGGCGGGCTCTCGGTGGAGGACCTGGTGCAGGTGTTCGACGAGTGGAACAAGGGCGACCTCGAGTCCTACCTGATCGAGATCACCGGCGAGGTCCTCAAGCAGCGCGACGCCGACACCGGCAAGCCGCTCGTCGACGTCATCCGTGACGCGGCCGGTTCGAAGGGCACCGGCGTCTGGACCGTGCAGAACGCCGTGGGCCTGGGCATCCCCGTCTCGGGCATCGGCGAAGCCGTGTTCGCCCGCGCCGTCTCGTCGAAGCCGACGCAGCGTGCCGCCGTGCAGCAGTCGATCAAGAACCGTCCGCAGATCGCCGAGGTGCCGGACACCTTCGCCGACGACGTCCGTGCGGCGCTCTACGCCTCGAAGGTCGTCGCGTACGCGCAGGGCTTCGACCTCATCATCGCCGGGGCGAAGGAGTACGGCTGGGACATCGACCTCGGCAACGTCGCGAAGATCTGGCGGGGCGGCTGCATCATCCGGGCCCAGTTCCTGAACCGCATCGTCGAGGCGTACGCCGAGAACCCGAAGCTCGAGTCACTGCTCGTCGACCCGTACTTCGCGAACGCCGTCGCCGAGGGCGAAGCCGCCTGGCGCCGCATCGTCGGCATCGCGGCCGCGTCGGGCGTCCCCGCGCCGGGCTTCTCGTCCGCGCTGTCGTACTTCGACTCGCTCGCGTCCGACCGGCTGCCGGCGTCGCTGATCCAGGGCCAGCGCGACTTCTTCGGCGCACACACCTACCAGCGCATCGACAAGGACGGCACCTTCCACACGCTGTGGTCCGACGACGACCGCCGCGAGGTCGAGCAGGAGCCGTCCACGCACTGACGACCGCGCCCGCTGCCGACGACCGAGGTCGGTGCGGGTCATCGCAAGGAGGGCCTCGCCGACCCCGGGGCCCTCCGTCGCGTCAGGCGACGATGCGTTCCCGCGCCAGGTCGGCGACGAGTCGGTCCAGCCGCGGACCGCGCCCGAGCAGCCGACGCGATCCCGGGGCGGTCCGGACGAAGAAGGTCGCCACGGCGGGGGTGTCGTCAGGTCGTACGTGGTGGATCGCCACCGCACAGGCGCGGCGAGCACCACCGGAACCGCCGGGTCGCGGCGAGCCGCCGGGTTGCCCCGCGCCGCCGGCCTCTGCTGGACCGTCGAGTCGTTCCGAGCCGTCGAAGCCTTCCGCCACGTCTTCGAGCCCCACGTGGACGACGCGACTCCACCGGATCACGAGCAGCCGGGTCGCCCGCCGTTCGTCGAGTTCCCACAGGGAGGCCTCGGTGGCGCCGAAGGCCCACGTCACGCGCGAACCGAGGTGGGTGTCCGGACGGATCTCGTCGACGACGCCACGGAGTTCCGGTGTCGGCGCCGCCGGCACGAGCCACACCGTCGGGTCGATCCGCCGGATGGCGAGCGCGAGGGCCTCGTCCGCCTGCCGCCGCCGTGCCGTGGCGGTCCGCACGACGGCGACCACGATGACCACGACGCCGAGGCCGATCGCGCCGAACTCGACGATGCCGTACCAGGAGAGGTCGACGCCCGGGGCCGTGGAGACGACGACGATCCGGGTGATCAGGAGGGCCAGCCAGACGGCGACGATGACCCAGCGCAGGGTGGCGAGTCGACGTGCCGGCGACATCGGTGTCCGCCGTGCACCGCGGGCACGACCGGACCGCGGGACACCATCCGGACGCTGCAGCACGGTCCGATCCTCCCACGAGCCGCGCGCCACCTGCTGGCCGAACCCGATGAACGCGCGGGGAAGCGCGCACACACAGCCCACGAGCGGCCGGGCGACCTACGCTCGGGCGGTGACCACCGAGACGACGGACGAACCGATCGGTCGACCGACGGCGGGTCCGTCGCACGGCCCGAGCGGGCCCGACGGCCCTGTGACCCGACGTTGGACGCTGATCGCCGCGATCGTCGGCGTCGTGGCCGCCGCCGCGTTCCTCGGTGTCGCCGAGTTCGGCGCGCTGCTGCTCGGCGGAGCGGGCAGCCCCCTGGTCGCCGTCGGGTCCGCCGTCATCGACCTCGCTCCCCCGGGTGCGAAGGACTTCATGGTCGCCGTGTTCGGCACCGGGGACAAGGTCGCCCTGTTCGTGCTCATGACGGTGATCGTCATCGCGATCAGTGCCGGCGCCGGTGTCCTCGAACGTGTGCGCCCACCCTTCGGCGCCCTCGTGTTCGCCGCCGGTGGTGTGCTGGCGCTGCTGGCCGTCAGCACCCGCTCGGGCAGCGGGACGCTCGACGGCGCCCCGACGGTGCTCGGCATCGCGGCGGCAGTGGTCTTCCTGCGCCTGCTGCTCCAGCGGCTGCGCCGGTGGGAGGTCGCGGCGAGCGTGCCGACGGCGGCACCGCGACCCGCCTCGGCGGAGCGTCGGACGTTCCTGGTCTGGGGCGTCACGACGGCGACCCTCGCGGTCGTGGTGGGCACCGCCTCCCGGCTGGGGTCGTCCGCGATGCAGGCGGCCGCTGCTGCCCGTCGGGCCATCCGGCTGCCCGTGGCGGCGACCGCTGCACCGGCGGTCCCCGCGGGTGCGTCGCTCGACGTCGACGGCATCACCCCCTACATCACGCCGAACGCCGACTTCTACCGGATCGACACGGCCCTGCGGGTACCGCAGGTCGATCCCGCCGACTGGTCGCTCCGCATCCACGGTGCGGTCGAGCAGGAGGTCACGCTGACGTGGGACGAGCTGCTCGCACTGCCGCTCGAGGAGCACGTGGCCACCCTGAGCTGTGTGTCGAACGAGGTCGGCGGTGACCTCATCGGCACGGCCCGCTGGCTCGGCTACCCCATCCGGAAGCTCCTCGCCCGGGCACGTCCGACGGGCGACGCCGACATGGTGCTCTCACGGAGCATCGACGGGTTCTCCGCGGGCACCCCGCTCGACGTGCTGCAGGACGACGGCACCGCGGCGCTGCTCGCGGTCGGGATGAACGGCGAGCCCCTGCCGACCGAGCACGGGTTCCCGGTGAGGATGGTCGTGCCGGGCCTGTTCGGGTACGTCTCGGCGACGAAGTGGGTCACCGAGCTCGAGGTCACCCGGTTCGCCGACGCGCAGGGCTACTGGACACCGCGTGGCTGGTCGGAGCGTGGCCCGGTCAAGCTCGAGTCCCGCATCGACACCCCGCGGAACGGGTCGACGGTGACCGCGGGCAAGCCGGTGGCGATCGCCGGGGTCGCGTGGCAGCCGCACAAGGGCGTGAAGGCCGTCGAGGTCCGCGTCGGAGGCGGCGACTGGCAGCGCGCCGAACTCGCCGACTCGGTCTCCGCGGACACGTGGCGACAGTGGGTGGTGCGGTGGACGCCGACCGCAGGCTCCCACCGCATCGAGGTGCGGGCGACCAGTGCGGACGGCGAGGTGCAGACGAGCGTGGACCGGCCGCCGGCGCCCAACGGCGCGACGGGCTGGCACACGGTGACGGTCGACGCGCGCTGACGGTCCCGCAACGGGCCTGCGACACGCCCGCGGACAGCCGTCGAGTGGGCAGAATGCGTCGGTTCGTGGGCGCGCGGGCGACACTGCGTGCCGCCTCGGCGAACCCGAGCGGCATGTCGTGACCGCTCGTCGCCGGCGCGCTCCGGTCACCCGACGGCCTGGAGGCCCGGTGCCGGCCCGCCACGCCCCTCGCCGTGCTCGCGCGACACGCCACGTGCGTCGCGCCGGGGGTGCAGAAAGCGTCGGTTCGCAGACGCGCAGGCGACACTGCGTGCCGCCTCGGCGAACCCGAGCGGCATGTCGTGACCGCTCGACGCCGGCGCGCTCCGGTCACCCGACGGCCTGGAGGCCCGGTGCCGACCCGCCACGCCCCTCGCCGTGCTCGCGCGACACGCCACGTGCGTCGCGCCGGGGGTGCAGAAAGCGTCGGTTCGCACACGCGCGGGCGACACTTCGTGCCGCCTCGGCGAACCCGAGCGGCATGTCGTGACCGCTCGCCGCCGGCGCGCTCCGGGCACCCGACGGCCTGGAGGCCCGGTGCCGGCCCGCCACGCCCCTCGCCGTGCTCGCGCGACACGCAACGTGCGTCGCGCCGGGGGTGCAGAAAGCGTCGGTTCGCAGACGCGCGGGCGACACTTCGTGCCGCCTCGGCGAACCTGAGCGGCATGTCGTGACCGCTCGACCCCGGGTTCGGCGGGCCAGCGGGCAGGGTCAGGGGCAGGGTCAGGCGGGCAGGGTCGCGACGACGCAGGTGCCGTCGACCTCGGCCTCCCGCTCGACCACGGCGGAGAACCCGGCGGCAGTGAACGCAGCGGCGGACGCCTCGGCCTGGGCCTCGGACACCTCGATGACGACAGCGCCACCGGGGCGGAGCCACTCCCCCGCACCCGCGGCGATCCGCCGGTGCAGGT
This sequence comes from Curtobacterium sp. MCPF17_003, assembly GCF_003224385.1. Classification (NCBI taxonomy): domain Bacteria; kingdom Bacillati; phylum Actinomycetota; class Actinomycetes; order Micrococcales; family Microbacteriaceae; genus Curtobacterium; species Curtobacterium sp. MCPF17_003. Next base: position 186,378 of record NZ_QKLC01000007.1, read on the forward strand.
CGAGGCCGTCCGCACCACCGTCGAGGGCGACGCGGTGTTCGTGCTCGCGGGCCTCGGTCGGCATGAGTTCGATCGAGGCCGTCGGCACGTAGGGGGCGTTCACCGCGATGACCGCCACGGCTCCGCGGAACCGATCGGGCAGCGGCGCGAACAGGTCACCGGCGACGACGATGCCGCGGTCCCCGATGTTCTCGGCCGCGACGTCGACGGCGTCCGGGTCGATGTCGGTGGCGACGAGGTCGAGCGCCCCGACGCGACCGAACAGGGCGACCGAGATCGCGCCGGCGCCGCAGCACAGGTCGACCACGCGGTCGTAGCGCTGCAGCCGACGCGCAGCCTGCTCGACGACGACGGTGGTGCGGGCTCGCGGCACGAAGACGCCTGGGGTCACACGGATGCGGTGCCCGTCGAAGGCGGCCCAGCCGAGCACGTACTCGAGCGGCTCACCGGCCAGCCGACGCTGCACGAGGGTGCGGAGTCGCACCGGCTCACCGTCACCGGCCTCGAGCAACAGGTCGGCTTCGTCCTCGGCGAAGACGCTCCCCGCGGCCCGGAGCCGGGCCGCGAGGGCGTCACGCGCAGGGTGGGTCAAGCGGCGCCGTCGAACATCGAGGTCACCGAGCCGTCGTCGAAGACCTCGTGGATGGCACGGGCGATGAGCGGGGCGATCGGCAGGACCTCGAGGCGGTCCCAGCGCTTCTCCATCGGCAGGGGCAGGGTGTCCGTCACGACCACGCGGTCGATGAACTCGCTCTGCAGCAGCTCGGTGGCGGGGTCGGAGAAGACGGCGTGGGTCGCGGCGACGACGACACCGGTGGCGCCGGCGTTCTTGAGCGCCTCGGCAGCCTGGGCGATCGTGCGGCCGGTGTCGATGAGGTCGTCGACGAGCAGGCACACGCGGCCGCTGACGTCACCGACGATCTCGTGCACCGAGACCTGGTTCGGCACGAGCGGATCGCGGCGCTTGTGGATGATGGCGAGCGGGGCGCCGAGCTTCTCGGACCAGATGTCTGCGACACGGACGCGGCCCATGTCGGGCGACACGACGGTGAGCGTCTTCGGGTCGAGGATCTGGCGGAAACGCTCGAGCAGCACCGGCATGGCGAACAGGTGGTCGACCGGGCCGTCGAAGAAGCCCTGGATCTGCGCGGCGTGCAGGTCGACGCTCATGATGCGGTGCGCGCCGGCGGCCTTGAACAGGTCGGCGACGAGGCGGGCCGAGATCGGCTCGCGGCCGCGGCCCTTCTTGTCCTGGCGGGCGTACGGGTAGAACGGCGCCACGACCGTGATGCGCTTCGCCGAGGCACGCTTCAGCGCGTCGACCATGATGAGCTGCTCCATGAGCCACTCGTTGATCGGCGCGGTGTGCGACTGGATGACGAAGGCGTCGCAGCCACGGACCGACTCGTCGAAGCGGGCGTAGAGCTCACCGTTCGCGAAGGTCCGGGCATCGGTCGGTACGAGGTCGACCCCGAGCTCCTCCGCGATCTCGGCAGAGAGCGCCGGGTGTGCTCGCCCCGAGACGAGGACGAGTCGTTTCTGGCCGGTTGTCTTGATTCCGGACAAGTGCGGTGCTCACTCCCTGACCCACGAGGGGTCGATGTCGGCGACGGGTGGTCGCCGGGATCTATTCGCCGTTCGCGAGCCGAGCAGCCTCGGCCGCCGGTGTGCCGGGTCGGTGTTCCTCGACCCATCCGTCGGTGTTGCGCTGTGGGGCGTAGCTGATCGCGAGCGATCCTGCCGGAACGTCCTTGCGGACGGTGGTCCCGGCGCCGGTGTACGCACCGTCACCAATCCTAACGGGGGCGACGAACACGTTGTGCGAGCCTGTGCGGACGTTCGAGCCGACCTCGGTGCGGTGCTTGTGCACGCCGTCGTAGTTCGCGGTGATGGTGTTCGCGCCGATGTTCGAGTCCTCGCCCACCTCGGCGTCGCCGATGTAGGACAGGTGCGGGACCTTGCTGCCGCGGCCGATCCGGGCGTTCTTCGTCTCGACGAAGGTGCCGATCTTGCCGTCGTCACCGAGGATCGTGCCCGGCCGCAGGTAGGCGAACGGGCCGACCGAGGCGCCGTCCCCGATCACGGCGAGGGTGGCGTCGACGCGGTTCACGGTGGCGCGGGCCCCGACCTCGGTGTCGCGGAGTGTGGTGTCCGGCCCGACGACGGCGCCGGCGGCGATGGCGGTGGCGCCGACGAGCTGGGTGCCCGGCAGGACCTCGGCGTCGGGCTCGATGGTGACGTCGAGGTCGATCCAGGTGGTCGCCGGGTCCTGCACGGTGACGCCGGCGAGCTGGTGGCGGCGGACGATGCGGGCGTTGAGTTCACGCGCGGCGTCGGAGAGCTGCGCTCGGTCGTTGATGCCGGCGACGAGCCACGGATCGGTCAGGGTGACCACGTCGATGCGCCCGCCACGCTCGCTGATCAGCGCGGGGGCGTCGGTGATGTACTTCTCGCCCTGGGCGTTCGCCGTGGTGAGCGACGGCAAGGCGGCGCGCAGGTGCGCCACGTCGAACGCGTAGATGCCCGCGTTCGCCTCGGTGATGGTCAGCTGTTCGGCCGTCGCGTCCTTGTGCTCGACGACGCTGACGAAGGCGCCCGAAGCATCCCGCACGATCCGTCCGAGGCCGGTCGGGTCCGGGGCGATCGCACTCACGAAGGTCGCCCCGTTGCCGCCGCCGACGTGGGCGTCGACCAGGAGCCGGAGCGACGCGGCGTCGAGCAGCGGGACGTCGCCGGACAGCACCACGACGGCGCCGTCGAAGTCGGCGGGTAGTGCTTCGACCGCCACCTCGACCGCGCGGCCGGTGCCGGGGACGTCGTCCTGGTCGACGACGATCGCGTCGGGGGCGCGCTCGACGACCTCGGCCGCGACGAGGTCACGCTCGTGCCGCACGACGACGGCGACGTGCTCGGGGCTGAGCGACGACGCCGTGCGCAGGACGTGCCCGATGAGCGGCAGTCCGGCGAGCCGGTGCAGCACCTTGGGCGTGGACGACTTCATGCGCGTGCCCTGCCCGGCGGCGAGGACGACGACGGCGATGCGCTGGTCGGTCATGCACCCATCCTGGCGCACCGCGGCCCGGGCCGCCCGACGCGACCACGGCCCTGTGCCCAACCGTGCGCAGAACCGCAGCCTGTGGACGGACCGGCACCGCGCCTCCAGGCCGCGCCGACGGCCCGCCGTGGATCAGGCCCGCGCGCCCTGCGGTTCCCGCTTGACGAACGCCATCAGCACCAGCCCGGCGATGAGCACGACGACCACGCCGAGGATCCCGAACCGGGTCGACCCACCGACGGTCACCGCCACGCCGAACAGCGCCGGCGCGAGGAACGACGCGGCCCGGCCGGTGGTGGCGTAGAGGCCGAAGAGCTCCCCCTCGCGGCCGGGGGTCGCCAGCCGCGCCAGGTACGCGCGGGACGACGACTGCACCGGACCGACGAACACGGCGAGGGTCAGCCCGAGCACCCAGAACCACTGCGTCTCGTTGCCGGCGGCGAAGACCCCGACCCCGCAAACGGCGAGGCCGACGAGCGAGACCATGATGAGCGCACGCGACCCGAACCGGTCGTCGAGGCGTCCGGAGACGAACGTCGCGATGCCGGCCACGACGTTCGCGGCGATGGCGAACAGGATGACCTGCGACGGCGTGAACCCGAACACCTGCGCGGCGACGATCCCGCCGAACGTGAAGACGGCCCCGACGCCGTCGCGGAACACCGCGCTGGCGAGCAGGAACGCGAGGACGTTGCGGCGCTCGCGCCACAGCCGTGCGATGTCCCGGCCGAGGTCCGCGTAGGCACTGAACACGCCGCCACCGCGGGTGCGGTCGGGCGCCGCCTCGGGCACGGTGAGGAACAGCGGGATCGAGCTGACCGCCAGCCAGACGGCGGCGATGCCGATCGCGACGCGGACGTCCCACTGCCCCGTGGCGACGGTGGCCGGCAGCTGCAGGAGCCCGCCGACGACCCCGTCGCCCCGGAAGTCCTGGATGCAGAGCACGAGCAGCAGGACGAGCAGCACGATCCCGCCGAAGTACCCGGCGGCCCACCCGATGGCGGAGACGCGGCCGGTGCGTTCCCCGGAGGCGACCTGCCCGATCATGGCGTTGTAGCCGACGCTCGCGATCTCGTAGGCGACGGTCCCGATGCCGAGCAGGGCTGCGCCGAGCAGCAGGTACGGCTGGCTCGGCGCCACGAAGACCATGCCGCCGATCGACAGCGCGACGCCGATCGTGGCGATGAGGACCGACCGGCGGCGGTGCCCGGACGAGTCCGCGAGCCGCCCCATGGCCGGTGCCACCAGGGCCACGACGATCCCCGCGATGGTCAGTGCGGTGGACACGACGGCCGCGTTGTGCGCGAGCTCCCGTTCCACGATCGCCTTGCCGGCCGCGGACGTGTCGGCGACGAGCGCCGGGTCCACGAACGCCCGGCTGGCCAGGTACGTGCTGAACACGAAGGTGGTGACGACCGCGTTGAACGCGGCGGAACCCCAGTCCCAGAGCGCCCAGGAGACGAGCGCGCGCCGGTCGGTGCGCTGCGGCGCGACGGCGGCCGGTGAAGCGGTCATGCGCGAACCGTAGCGCGTCCCGGTGACGCGGCGGTGGCCCCGTTCCGGGTCACGTGCCGGACGGGAGGCGCGGGGCGGCCTGGCCCCGCGCCTCCCGTCCGCCCTGTGCGCGCGTCCGCACGCCGCGTGCGCTTCCGCCGGGTCGCTCGCTCTGGTGCGAGGTCCCGCACTCCGTGCGAGGTCTGCGCGCCGTCACGGAGTACGGGACCTCGCACCGGACGACGCGCAGCCCACTCAGGCCGGGACGCCGCCGGGGTAGACGACGGACTTGAGCGACTCCGGGTCGGTGTCGCTCTCGAGGGCCTCGCGGACGTCGTCGAGCCCGAAGCGACCGGTGACGAGCGAGTCGAGGTCGACCTGCCCGGACGCGACCAGCTCGATGGCGACCGGCCACGTGTTCGTGTACCGGAAGATCCCGGTGACCGTGACCTCGAGGTTCTGGATGTGCTCGACCGGCAGCGTCATCTCGGAGTTGCCGAGCCCGACCAGCACCGCGGCACCCGCCGGACCGACCGCCCTGATGCCGTCCGACACCGCTCGGGGTGCACCGCTCGCGTCGATGAACGCGTCGACGGGGACGATGTCGGACGCGACGGACACGGCGGTGGGGTCGACGACCTCGGTGGCGCCGTACTCCAGGGCCCGCGCCCGGCGCTCCGGCACCAGGTCGCTGACGACGATGCGCGAGGCACCGAAGGCCTTCGCGACCTGGGCGCAGATGATGCCGATCGGACCGGCGCCGGCGATGAGCACCGACGAACCGGGCACGATGGCCGCCTTGCGGACGGCGGCGATGCCGACGGACAGGGGTTCCAGGAGCGCGCCGGCCTCGAACGAGACGGCGTCGGGCAGGACGTGGGCGAACTCGGCCTCGATGGTGACGAACTCGGTGAAGGCGCCGTCGACCGGCGGCGTCGCGTAGAAGCGCATGTGCGGGCAGAGGTTGTAGCGGCCGGCCAGGCACTGCGCGCAGCGGTGGCAGGGGCGCTGCGGCTCGATGGCCACGCGCTCCCCCACGCGGGACGGGTCGACGCCCTCGCCGACGGCCTCGATCGTGCCGGACAGCTCGTGCCCGAGGACGAGGGGCTCCTCGACGACGAAGTCGCCGATGCGGCCGTGGCGGTAGTAGTGCACGTCGGAGCCGCAGACACCCACGGCGGCGACCCGGACGAGCACGTCGCCGGGGTCGACGGCGGGGACGGGGCGGTCCTCGACGGTGAGGTCCTGGGTGCCGAGCAGGACGCTGGTGCGCTGGGTGGAGGTCATGCGGTTCTCGCTTCCTCGGCCGCGTCGTCGCGGCCGGACGTGTGGGTGGTGGAGGGGGCTGTCTCTTATACACATCT